>CAYQBZ010000143.1:0-8236 GCA_964415855.1 uncultured Rikenellaceae bacterium | reverse complement strand
GAACTTATGAATGCTGTGTGGCCTGTAATGCATGAGGATACACTCTCCGGTGATGAAATTGATATCAGTCCCGTTAAGTTCGTCAAGGGCTTCTTTTGTATCAGCCATCTGCTGTATCCATACTTGCTTGATACCTTTTTCTTTTGCCTGTCTTATAACAGAGGCAGTCTGATCTTTTTTGGTGAGGATGATTATTCCCTTCACTTCAGGAGGCAAGAGGCTTACGCTCGTATACGATTTTTCTCCCATGATCTCTTCAGCCTCAGGATTAACCGGAATTATCTTCATGCCTTTCTCTCTTAGCTCTTTGAAAGTAGCATAGCCGAACTTTTTAGGATTTCGCGATGCTCCAACCAGCGCTATAGGCTGTGAATCCAGAAATTCGTTGATTTGTTTTAAGGTTGTTCTTGACATATACAGTTTTGAGATTAGTGATCAGTAATTGATAATAAACAGGTTAATATGTATAGGTTTTCTGTTCTAATATAATACAAATTGCAATAAAACGCATCTACTTTTTCCTGGAAGTGGTATAAAGAACAAACTCTTTAAGAGAATCCTTAACTTCAGAGTCGGGATAAGAATCGAGAATTGCAAGTGCCTTATCCCGGTACTGGTTCATTTTAAGACTCGCATATTCCATCCCTCCGTAATCGGCAACAAACCTGATTACTTCATTGATTTCTGCTCTCGATTTCTTCCGGCTTCTGACAATATTCAGAATGCGTCTCTTCTTTGAATTGGCTGATTGTTCCAGTGCATGTATTAAAGGAAGCGTTATCTTCTTTTCTTTTATATCATTTCCGGTTTTCTTACCTGTTAATCCTGTTCCCTCGTAATCGAGAAGGTCATCTCTGATCTGGAATGCAATACCGATATTTTCCCCGAAGTCCTTCATTATCTGGGTTGTTTCCTGATCGTCTGTAACCGACCGTGCTCCACAGGCAGTACATGCAGAGAGTAAGGCTGCAGTCTTACTGATAATGATCTTGAAATAGTCTTCCTCTCTGATGTTCAGTTTCCGCGCCTTCTGAAGCTGGAGCAGCTCTCCTTCGCTCATTGACTTGACAGCCTCTGAGACAATCTCCAGCATATCGAACCTGTTCTTCTCGACACTGATCAGCATCCCTTTTGACAGCATATAATCGCCCACAAGAACTGCGATCTTAGAATTCCAGAGAGCATTTATTGAAAGGGCACCACGCCGCTCACGAGCATCGTCAACTACATCGTCATGAACCAGGCTGGCTGTATGAAGGAGCTCAATAAATGTAGCAGCCACAAATGTTGCTTCTGAAATTGTCCCGTTTAACCTGGCTGTGAGAAAAACAAGTAATGGTCGCATCTGTTTTCCTTTACGGCGAAGTATATAGTTCAGGATAATATTAAGCAATGGAATCTCACTCCGCATTGTCTTTCCGAAGTAGGCTTCGAATTCTGCCATCTCCTTTTCAACAGGTTTTCTTATACTTGTGAGAACGGGCATAATCATTAATTTCGTCAAACTTACATAAAATTATTATTTATAAACAGACTTCATAAAACAGGATCGCTGCTTCAATTTATTATGGAAAGATCTCTTCAATCTGCTTCCATGGATACTCACCATCATTCTTTTGTGGAGTACCTGGTGTGCTGCGGCCATCTTCGATGTATTTTTTCAGGAGGATTGTTAATCTTTGAACAACTTCAGGATGCTTATCCTGTACATTTTTGGTCTCTGACGGATCATTTTTCATATCATACAGCTGGACTGGCGGCAAACCCTCTTCCTCCCTGCTGCCCGGAACAGGAGAGCTCCAGCCTCCGGAGCCGGCAGCCAGTAAAAGCTTCCAGTCACCGGACCGGATAGTAAAACTACCGTTTATAGAATGGCTAACTGTTGCTTCCCTGATTATTTCCTGGTTCTCCGGATGAAGGATGACAGGAAGCAGGTCATAGCTGTCCTCAGCTTCGTTGTCAGCCAGGGGATATCCTGTTATGTCAGCAAATGTGGCCATGAAGTCATTCAGACAAATGGTTTGTGTTACAACATCAGGCCTGGTTATTTTAGCCGGCCATTTTATAAGGCATGGGATGCGGTGTCCTCCATCGAACAAATCAGCCTTGGCACCTCTGTAAATATAGCTTGGATTGTGCCCCCTGGCTAAGAGGGCCGCGAAGTCAGCCCATGGAGAGCATCCGTTATCCGAGGCAAAAACCACAATCGTGTTCCTCCCTTCACCTGTTTGCTCAATGGCATCAAGGATCTCTCCTACTTTCGCATCAACCATCAATACAAAATCTGCATAATTGTTTAATCCCGATTTCCCCTGAAACTCCTTTACAGGCAGGATTGGTGTGTGTGGGGCTGGTAATGCCAGGTACAGGAAGTAGGGTTCTTCCGATGCTGCACTTTGCCCGATGAATTTTAAAGCATGACTTATCATACTGGGAAGACAATCTATGTGCTCAAAATCACTGCCGGTAACACCACTGCGCCAGTAAGAGCCATCTGATCCTGCCCGGCCGACAGCAATATTATTCCCTTCGGTAATATGGTCAGGAAGTGCTGTTACATGATCATTTTCAATATAAACATAAGGTGGCATGTCAAGCGAAGCGCTTATTCCAAAGAAATAATCAAATCCCAATGCTGTCGGTCCGTTCTTAATAGCCTGAGAATAATCAACACTGTCACTGCCCTTGCTGATATTATTCCAGTCCCAGCCCAGATGCCATTTGCCTATACATCCGGTATGGTATCCGCGGTTTTTCAACATCGATGCCATTGTTGTTCTTCCGGGAGTAATAATACCACCCGAGAACCCACCCAATACACCCTGCTTCATGGTACTTCGCCAGCTGTAACGTCCGGTTAAGATACCATATCTGGTAGGAGAACTTACCGCCGAACCCGAATGAGCATCTGTGAAGCGTATTCCCGATCCGGCAATCCGGTCGATGTTAACAGTTTTTATTCCCGAGCCAGGATTAAGGCAGCTTACATCACCATATCCCAGGTCGTCGGCCAGGATAAAAACAATGTTTGGTTTTTCATCTTTATGCCCGGCACATGAGACAAGGGGTAACAGAATTGTACATCCTATTCCTGCCAGTCTAATGTTTAATTTCATCATTGTGCTAATTGCTGTTTTGAATGAAGAACGATACGCAGATTTTTATTTTAATCAAATATAATAAAATCACCGGTCAGATCGTGATTTTACGGTTTGAATCCACCTTGCATGCTGTCCTTCACAATGTCAGGACCTTTTGTTTACATCATATTGACATATTTATATATCTTTGTTGTGTAAAATGTTTAAAGATGGAATTCAAAGAGCTGAATACGGAAAGTATCGAAAGAGCGGCTAATATGCTTAAAGCCATTGCCCATCCTGTCAGGCTGTCAATTGTGGGTGCCCTGGAGGACGGGCAAAAGAGGACTGTTACTGAAATCCATAAGAAGCTTGGTATTGAGCAGGCTACGGCATCACATCACCTGGTTATTTTAAAGGACAGAGGAGTACTCGCATCAAGAAGGGAAGGGAAAAACACATGGTATTACCTGAAACATGATAATCTCAGGACGATTCTGAGTTGTGTCAGCAGTTGTTGTGAGCAGTAAATTCTAAATATTCCGGTTACCGGTATCAGGAAAAATCCCTGAACATTCTCTTCTGAAATAATACTATGGCAATTACACCGCATGTTATTGCAGAATCTGCAATATTAAACACCGGCCTGAAAAAGACAAAGGATTCCCCGGCTCTGAAAGGCGACCAGTCGGGCCATCTGGTGTTGATGACAGGAAAGTAGAACATATCAACCACTCTTCCGTGCAGGAAGGATGAGTAACCTCCTCCGGGCGGAAACATAACAGAAGGGTGGTTAAAACTATCACTGAAGATCATTCCGTAAAAAGCACTGTCGATTATATTACCTATGGCCCCGGCCATAATTGCACTTACCGCAAGCACCAGGGGAAGATTTACCTGTTTCTTAATAAGTGACGACAGAAAAAATCCGATACCTATTATCGCGAAGATCCGGAATATACTCAAAATGAACTTTCCGGCTCTTCCCCCCATCTCCATGCCAAAGGCCATTCCGTTATTCTCAATGAAATGCAGAACACCCCATTTCCCGAAAAGATCTATTTCCTGGCCTATCTCCATATGTGTTTTTACCCATATCTTCAGGGCCTGATCAACTGTAAGGATCAGGAGAATAAGCAATACAGATTTATTTTTTAATGACATCCTCATACTGTTAAGTTAGCAGGGGCGCAAAATAGTAAATAAATTCTTTACTAACCCTATACTGCCAATTTAAACAATAACAGCCGGAGGAGGTAAAATTACTGCTGCTCTGTATCCGATGACTGCCGCACCTTGAAGTTCACCTTTGCAGAAAGCCTCATGGTAATTGCAAGAAGAATGAACAAACCTATGTTTCCGGCGAGATAAGCCCAGTCATTCAAAGTAAGTAATATGAAGATGAACGAATATAAAATAGCCAGCAGCACCACAATGCTTAAAATGGAACGGTTGTTTTTGATTATCATTCCAAGGAAGAATGAGATCAGCAGGATCGTGGCCACTGAAGATATTAAATAAGCAATATTAAATCCGGTGTGCTCGCTTAGTGAGTTAAGCAGTGAAAAGAATAACACCAGTCCGAGTGCGACCAGGAAGTATTGAAAAATATTTATCTTTTCCATGTTTGATAATTCAACGAAGATGAGCGAAAGGAATGTCAGTGCGATAAACAGGATACCATATTTTGCGCTTCTGAGTGATTTCTGGTAGTGGTCAACAAGAAGAACAAATTCTACCCCGAAGGAGTCAGCATCGGGATTAAAGCTTTTTCCTGTCCAGTATTGCGGGAAATTGCGGTTAAGGTTGGTAACATACCATTCAGCAGAGAAGCCATCATTCGTAATTTCCCTGCTTGCAGGAAGAAAATTGCCTGTAAAACCGGGAGAATTCCAGGACGATTGGATGCTGACCTTTGTATTTTCCCCTACAGGTGCGAAACTAAGACTTTCTGATCCGGAGAGATCAAGATTGATGCTATATGAAAAATTATCTGCCGGTTTGCTGATCCCGGCCGGGAAGGTTATCCCGGAAGGGAAGATATCATTGTCTTTTAATCCCGGTATTGCTTTATAAACAACCGTATCAGCCTCCAGTTCAACTCCTCCCTTTATGCCCCTGTTATCACTTATGCCAAATGTGTAGTATGCTTCATCCCACAGTACTTCATTATTGTCCATGCCCGGTATTTCAGGAATTGTAAAATTGCCGTTTATAAGCAAATTCGCAGTATAAACAATTGTCTTATAAATACTTCTGTATCTTTTTTCTGTCCGGACAGAACCGGAGATATTCATTGTCTCAGGCATTATATGAAAGACGGAAATATTTGATTCCGTCTCCTTCTGCGACTGATGGATATTTACCGGTATGTTCAGGACAGGCCCCGATACAGTTTGTGCAGATGCCCATTGAGCAGATATCTCTTTCTTAACAGTTTCGGAACTCTTCTGTCTTTCCCTGATCACCTCTTTGATCATTTCAAGAGGAATAAGCAGCATTAATCCCATAACTGCCAGCAATACCATCTTGATAGCAAGTGAATATTGCCATTTCTGTAAGTTGTCGATCTCGATTTTCATAGCTTATACATTTATTTGTCGTAGTGTCGCAGTAATTTCATTGCATTTTAATCAGCTCTTCAAGAGCCTTCAGGTGTTGTCTGAACTGTTGTGAACCTTCGTCGGTGATAATATACCGCGTGTTTGGTTTTCGTCCGATAAATTGTTTTTTTACCCTTACAAGGTTTTTATCCTCAAGAGCTTTCAGGTGACTTGCCAGATTACCGTCAGTTACTTCAAGGGTCTCCTTCAGACTGTTGAAATCAAGAGAATCATTTACTATAAGTGCTGACATGATGCCGAGGCGGATCCTGCTGTCAAAGATTTTGTTAAGGCTGGAAATTATATTCTTCATATCTCATATTTCCTGATCATAAGAATCCCGTATACCATATGCAGTATACCAAAACCAAGGCTCCAGAACAAAATCCCGTATTCAGGGAAAATCCCTGATAAGATCCCTGCGATAACTTCGCATAATCCAAGGTAGAATATCTCGCCGTAAGTGAACTTTCCTGCACTGACAAGTGCAAGTCCATAGAACAGGAGAAGTGATGGGATTACCAGTTGCAGATGGTTCTGTACTAATAGAACCAGTACAAATAAACCTCCTGAGACCAGTGGTATGAGCAGGTTTATCAATAACTTCCGGGAAACAGCTGTCCATATTGGTTCCCCGTCTTTCCTGGCCTTTCTTATTGAGAAATAGAATGATATTATTACTGCCAGGAACAGGACAACCAATCCGTCTGTGATTAGCCGGGATTTGATTACACCGTATTCCTCAACAGGGAGACTGCTTAAGTACGCAGGATCGAGGATATTTCCGTTTTTAAGGATTATGAAGCGGGCAACCGCAGCTCCTGCAAGCGCTATTGCGCCGGCAAAGATACCCGACAATCCGCTCAGGGAGAGAAAGCGTGTTGAATTTTCCATTATCTTGCGGATAGTCTTCATATCCTCCGAATAGCGTGATGAATCTGTCATTACTTTTATTATTAAAGTACTTTGAAATACAAAGTAAATACAAATATTTTATTCCGCCAAATTTCAGATAAAAAAAATCCCGGAAGTACCGGGATCTTTCAAAATGATATTTGTGTGTCAGTTACAGGTAACATTTATTTTATTTGAATCCCAGCAGTACCAGTTCTCATCCGACAGGTAGTCCACGCTTTTAACACGTCCGCTGTGGTTTGTGGTACTCCATTCAATATTGACATCAGAGAATTTCACATCATTGAAATAGTGTACAGTATAGAAGGCATCGTAGGTTCCGGTTGTTAAACCGTACTGTATATAGCTGTTTTTGTAAGAGTCGTTTTTCACATAGGTATATTTGATGGATCCAATCGTACTCGAGGTTTTTGTCCAGTCGATCTGGAGCAATGGAACGGGCGACTGATTACTCTGGTTCAGTATCCATTGTCCTCCGGTACCGTCAAGTTTTGATGTTCCTTGAAACCAGACAAATTCTGCGAAGGTTCCTGATACATACATCTTCCAGGTGACCTCGCTGGCGCCTATCTGTCCTGTAAGTCTTGCCTTGTATTGTACACTTGCAACACTTACATTATAGCTCCACTGCCAGGTTTTATTATCGATATATACCGGGTCCTGATCGACAGCAAGCTTAAATGAAGCGATAGGTACGGCAAGGGTTGTCGATATGAGAATATTCCAGAAACCGGCTACTGTCGCTGCAAACTGCCAGTTACTGTTTTCAGTGCCTTTGGGAACAGAAAGCAGGTCAGCAGACTTTTTCAGTGACAGGAAATTACTGAAATCGATAGTCATGGATTCCAGTGGGGGCAGAACAGGAGGATCTCCTTTGTCTTTTTTGCAGCCGGGGAAGAGACCTGCTGAAAGAACAGCTATGAGTATGAGGGAAATAAGGTTTTTCATAGAGCTATTTATTTGTTATAAAATGAAACGGCAAAGACTATATTTTATTTCGTCGGTACTACAAAGATAAGAAGTAACAACTTAATAGCCATATAACAATTAGATATTTATTACCATGGTATGTTTGATCAGTCAATAAAAGTGAATATGGGATTTCCTGTTATAAAACACTCTCAAATACAACATAACTGGTCATTTATCCTGATGCCTTCAGGTTAAACGTCATAATATATCGGATATTGATTCTGTTAAACCATATACTTTTTTAATGTAAAATCATATTTTTTAACGGAATGGATTTATATATTTTCAGGGTTATTGATAATTTAGCCCGAAGGAATAGAGATAAAAACATGGAATAATTATCTTTATGTCGATTTATGAAAATGCATATATTAAATAACTACCTGTTCATCAGTCGGTTTAATAATATAGTCAAATATTGATAGATAGATTTTCCGGTCATTTTAGCCTGGTTGCGGAGAGATTGATATTAGAGTATTTAATAAAGTCTGTTAAATGTGCAGTTCCTGTAACATAGAGAAATTTAAATATCTGCTTATCACTTTTTTCATCTTGTTTACCGTTGTGCCTTTCTGTAAGGGTATTATACAGGCAGAAGATACGCTCATTTACAAAGAAAGGAATCTCGACGCCGAGGAGCTTATAAGGGGGGAGCGGCTTTTTTAC
>CAYQBZ010000142.1:0-8254 GCA_964415855.1 uncultured Rikenellaceae bacterium | reverse complement strand
ATAATTGATATAAATTTCAAAACGCCCCGCTTCATTCCCCCTCTAAATGTTTTTACGCTGTCATCCTGAACGGAGTGAAGGATCCCGTGCTTACAGGATGCCAATTCCATGGTTCTTAATTACAAAGAAACAGGGCAGTGAGGGATCTCCACGATGGTGGCAGCTGGTTAATTATGAGTTAATGCTAATAAAAGCGAGGTGTAGAAAATTATTAGTTTTTCAGTGAAGCTGGATGCATAAAATTCTCAGGCATATTGAAAAGGGAATCCTGAAATCTTCATTATTTATTATTATATCTACATGTAGGATTTTATAACCTTAGCATTACTTTAATCAGATCAGTTTTAGTGATTCATTCCACTATTAAAATTAATAGCGGAGTTCATTTATTTTTTTTGTAGTTTTTGGCAAAAAGAGTAACTTGATCAGATTGAAAAACCATACTACCATGAGATACCTTATTTTAGTTCTGTGCCTGTCAGTTCAGACTTCTGTCCTTACGGAGGCCCAGACAGCAACATTCCTTAAAAGGACACTATCCGACATCCCTGTTGTAAAGACTGATTTATCAGGACCAGGTACAGTGTACAAACCGATTTTCGGGATGGGGGATAATGATAGTGACGTTCCACAGGGAGTTTCCCGATTTGGTTACCTTGCAGTTGACTCAGCGGGAATGTCCGGCATTGTAAAATACGATAACGAAGAAGAGGTGCTGTTTATCCTTGAAGGAACCGGAAATCTTCACTATGAAAACGGCACTGTACCGGTTACAAAGAATGATTTTATCTATATTCCTGTTGGAGTAAAACACGGTTTGTCGAATCCGCGTGAAAGAACTCTGAAAGTTATAGTAATGGGATTTACAATTCCTGACATAACAACGATCGGCCCTACGCCGCGGCTTATGATTGCCAATGCGGATGAAGTGCCATTACAGGTGTTGGGGCAACACGGACCTACAACCCAGTTCCGGTTGCTAATGGGCACAACAGACAGCAAGAGAGACAGGCTGGCTGCCGCTTACCAGGTTAACAGCCTTTTTATAATGGATTTTGCCGCTGGCGGAACAAATGTTCCTCACAGGCATCCGAGGGAGGAAGAGATCTATTATGTCCTGAGGGGAACAGGAGAGATGGTGGCCGGAGAAACTGCAGACGGAAAAGAGGTTCGCTATCCGGCGAAAGAGGGCGATGCATACTTCTTTGCTCCCAGGACATTGATAGGATTTTACAGCGCGACCAAAGAGGGTGAGGAGCACGCTCTTATTCTTGCTGTAAGGTCAAAGTATACAACTCCGCCGGAAGGCAGGTAAACAAGTAAGTGATTGTTTCAACTTTATTGAAGCCGTAATACATATATTAACATTTTTCATATAAGCAAAGCATGGAAAAAAACAATGGTGCCGGGAGAATAATCTCATATATCTTTCTTTTGATCACTCTTTTATTATTCTGTAAATGTTCCGGGTCCTCAGGACCAAAAAAAAACCAGGGTAATGCAACTGCCCATCCCCGGATAGTTAATATTATCAATTTCATAAGGCTGCTTGAACCAAGAAGTGAAGAGATAACGGAGGAGGTACTTTATGAAACAGTGGTCGCTCAGCTGAAAATGATGAGAGAGTATCATCTTGGGGGTACATTTCTTCTACAGTACGATGCTCTTATGGATAAGCGGTATCAGGAACTATTAAACAGGCTCCCGCGTGATTCATTTGACATAGGTGCCTGGTGGGAGATCCCTCAGCCCCTTGTTGAGAATGCAGGCTATGAATGGAGGGGCCGTTATCCCTGGGACTGGCACGCCGATGTGGGTTTTGCAACAGGTTATTCGCCTGAAGAGCGTGAGAAGCTGGTGGATGTTTACATGAGTGATTTTAAAGAGATATTCGGGTATTATCCGGAATCGGTTGGTTGCTGGTTCATCGATGCGCATACCTTGAATTATATGTATGAGAAGTATGGTATAGTAGCCTCATGCAATTGCAAGGACCAGGTAGGTACCGATGGATATACCCTGTGGGGTGGTTACTGGAACCAGGGTTATTACCCGAGTAAGGTAAATGCCTACATGCCCGCACAGGATGAAGAAGGACAAATTCCTGTTCCGGTGTTCAGAATGCTGGGCAGTGATCCGGTGCGTCAGTATGATATGGGACTTGGAACAAGAAGGCAGGGCGTTTTGTCCCTGGAACCTGTTTACCGGAATGGAGGAGGTGATTCCACCTGGGTAAACTGGTACTTTAACGAGTTTATTGAGGGAGAGAGCCTGGAATACGCATATGTACAGGCAGGTCAGGAAAATTCATTTACCTGGAGAAGCATGTCAAAAGGATACGGTATACAAATGCCACTGATTGCAAGCCTGAGGGATGCGGGAAAGCTGAAGGTTGAAACACTTGCTGAAACCGGTAAATGGTTCCGCAGGAATTATAAGACAACTCCTGCAACTTCTGTAACCATTAACAATGATTTGGAAGGCAGTGACCGTAAAACAGTATGGTTCAACAGCAGGTTCTACAGGATTAACCTTCTCTGGGAAAACGGAACACTACGATTCCGTGATATCCATATTTTTGATGAGGATCTGCCTTCGGATTACCTGACGGCACGGGGAACATCCAATCAATGTGAATTTTATACTCTCCCTTTTGTTGACGGATACCTCTGGAGTTCAAGGGTCAGAAGGGCAGGTTTAAGATTTATGCGACTTGCAGACACTTCTGTGACAGAGCTTCAAGGGCTTGATCCTGAAATAACTGAATGCGGCCCTGGCAGGTTGCACATATCATGGCCGCTGAAATCTTCCGGAGGTATACTGTCCATGGATATAGATGAGAAACAGATTGAGATCAACCTTGATGGAGATGACTCTCTGAAGTGGTTCCTCGACCTGACAACAGATGAGAAGGCTGAGCTTCCTTTTCTCGAGATTACCCCGGAGAAGATAAAATGCCTTTTCAGGGGCATAGAATATTCTGTTAATGCTGCAAGAGGCAGGTTCTCGGAGCCGGGCGATGGGATTATTTACAGGATGTCACCCATAAGAAGCAGGCTTGTTCTGAATTTCAGGTCCGAGTAGGAAAGGTATTATCAGCCGATATTTAGTTATTTAAATTTTGATTAAAGTAGTTTTAATCCTTCCTTCTCCGCCTTCTTCATTACTGATTCCGGCCAGATGCTTGATTGTACTTCGCCAATATGTGACTTCCTCAGAAAATACATGCACAGCCTTGATTGACCAATACCACCGCCAATGCTTAAAGGAAGCTGACCGGAAAGCAACATGCTGTGGAACAGCAATTTCTTCCTCTCGTTGCATCCCCTGATTTCCAGCTGTTTTTCAAGGGCTTTACTGTCAACCCTGATACCCATTGACGAGATCTCGAAGGCAGATTGCAGAACGGGATTCCATATTATGATGTCACCATTGAGACCATGATAACCATCTTCATTTAAGGTACTCCAGTCATCATAGTCCGGGGCGCGTCCGTCATGAGCATTACCGTCACTGAGAGAGGCCCCGATGCCAATGATAAACACAGCCCCGTATTCTTCTGCAATTTTTGTTTCACGTTGTTTAATTGTAAGTCCCGGATATAATTGAAGGAGCTCTTCAGAATGGATGAAATGAATTCTTTCTGGTAGCTCAGGTGATATTTCAGGATAAATCTTACAGACCTCCCTTTCTGTTTCCTTCAGAGCTTTATGAATAGACTCCACAGTAGCTCTCAGATATCCAAGTCCCCTTTGCTCCGGTAATATATGTTTTTCCCAGTCCCACTGATCAACATATATGGAGTGCATAGGGCTTAGTATTTCGTCAGGTCTGATAGCTCTCATATCAGTCAGGAGACCTTTCCCGGGTTGAATGTTGAATTCCTTCAGGCGAATACGCTTCCATTTGGCCAGTGACTGGACTATAGATGCTTTCTGTCCTTCTATTCCTTTAATGACAAAACTAATTGGTTTCTCAATCCCGTTAAGATCATCATTTATCCCTGTCCCGTCAGGAACAGCAATTGGTGCTGAGACTTTTACCAGATTCAAATGATGAGCAAGTCTGTTTGAGAAATTTTCCTTAATGAAACAGATTGCTTCCTCTGTTTTCAGCTGATCTGCAATTACGGGCTGGATTTGCACGGATTCTTGTATCATGCTTTTAACAATTAAGTCATTACTAATAAAACCGGGACAGGTCATAATCTTTAAATAATTAAAGCAAAAATAGTTATTTTATTTATGAAACAAAGAAAAATCAAGGTAGTAATTAATGAAAATCATATGCGGAGTATATAATATTGAAATATTGAAAAAGTTGATATTTCAGGTTTCATGAATATAAAACATTACGGTCTGTATTTGTGTTTATCTTTGAAGATCAGTTATGGAAAATAGGCCGAAGATAGTAATAGCCGATACACAGTTTCTGGCAGTGGATTCCCTCGTTCATCTTATTGAAAGAGAAGATAAATATATATTATGCGGAATTGCCGATAGTCGTTATTCCCTGGTAAAATTGCTTCAGATCAATTCCCCTGATTTGCTTATAACTGATTTCAGCATGTTTGATTATGAAAATCCAGGCGACCTGAGATCAATTATGTCTGATTTTAAGGATATGGCAGTGTTGATACTAACTAATCAATTAATTCAGGCTGATCTGGATCAATTCCTGAAATCCGGTATAACAAACATTTCGTTAAAAACGGATGGATGCGCTGAACTGGTATCATCAATTGATATGGCGATAAGAAAAAAGAAAAGATTCAGCGACCAGGTTCTTGAAATGATTATTGATTCAGGAGGTAAAAAGAATTCACCATCAGGACCTTCAGGTCTTACACATTCGGAGATCGATATTGTCAGGCTTATTTCCGAAGGCTACACTACTAAAGAAATCGCTTTGAAAAAACATATAAGTTTTCATACAGTGATGACCCACAGAAAGAATATTTTCAGGAAGCTGGAGATCAACAATGTCTCAGAACTGATAATGTTTGCGGTGCGTAAAGGTTTGATAGACAACATCGAATATTATATCTGAAAGATCCTTCTCCTATAAACATGGTAGAATAAATACCCTATCTGCGGTATTTCAGGGAATTGTTTTGTGTAGTTCCTTTGTAACATAATTAAAAAGCGGAACTATGTCACAGATAGCTAACAAACTCACGGACCTGATTGGAAATACTCCATTGCTGGAGCTTTCCAATTTCAACAGCAATAATAAAACACTGGGAAGAATAATAGCTAAGCTGGAGTATTTTAATCCGGCTGGCAGCGTAAAGGATCGCATTGGATTTGCGATGATAGATGATGGTGAGAAAAAAGGTTTGGTAAAAAAGGATACTGTAATAATAGAGCCCACCAGCGGTAATACCGGGATTGCCCTGGCTTTTGTGGCGGCTGCCAAGGATTACAGGCTCATCCTTACAATGCCTGAAACGATGAGCCTGGAGAGGAGAAACCTTTTGAAAGCATTAGGTGCTGAACTTGTACTGACACCTGGTGGTGAAGGTATGAACGGTGCGATCAGGAAAGCTGAAGAGCTGCATGAGAAAACAAAAAACTCTTTTCTGCCCCAGCAATTCAATAATCCGGCAAATCCGCAGATACACAGACTAACAACAGCAGAGGAGATATGGAAGGACACTGATGGCAAAGTTGATGTTTTTGTAAGTGGTGTTGGTACCGGAGGCACCATAACAGGCGTTGGGGAGGTATTTAAGCAGCGTAAGAAAGACATAAGGATTATTGCTGTGGAACCGGCTGACTCGGCGGTATTATCCGGAGGTAATCCCGGACCACATAAGATTCAGGGCATAGGCGCCGGATTTGTTCCGAAGATATTGAACATGAAGGTCATTGATGAGATAATCAAAGTGACAAACGAAGAAGCACTGCAAACAAGCAGGGAACTGGCAGGAACAGAAGGCCTGCTGGTAGGTATATCTTCAGGTGCCGCTGCGTTCGCTGCTTTAAAGATAAGTCACCGGCGTGAATTTAAGGATAAGAACATTATTGTTATACTGCCCGATACAGGCGAGAGGTACCTGTCAACTGTGCTGTATCAGTTTGATGAACCGGAACAGTCTCCGCGTCTTTAAAGGGAACATAATTTAAATAGCTGTCAGAATATCTTAATTTCAATTTTATAAACTAATAAAAAATAATCATGTCGACGAATCATAAATTCGAAACGCTGCAACTACATGCTGGTCAGGATATTGAACAAACAACACTTTCACGTGCTGTGCCCATTTACCAGACCACTTCCTATGTCTTCAAAGATTCCGAACATGCAGCCAATTTATTCGGGCTGAAGGAATTCGGGAATATCTATACTCGTATAATGAATCCTACCACCGATGTTTTTGAGAAGCGCATAGCAGCTCTTGAAGGAGGAGTTGCCGCCCTTGCAACTTCCAGCGGTCAGGCAGCCCAGTTCATCGCACTTTCCAACATTCTGGAAAGTGGTGATAACCTCGTAAGTACATCTTACCTGTATGGTGGCACATATAACCAGTTCAAGGTACAGTTCAAACGCCTGGGAATATCGGTGAGTTTTGTAAATGGAGACAAGGCAGAGGACTTTGACCGGGCCGTTAACTCCAAAACCAGGGCGATCTACCTCGAAACCATAGGTAATCCTGAATTTAATATTCCTGATTTTGAGGCCATTGCAAAAGTGGCTCAAAAGCATGATATCCCATTGATAGTTGATAATACTTTTGGGGCCGCCGGTTATCTTTTTCAGCCTCTGAAGCATGGAGCGAATGTAGTTGTTGAATCGGCTACCAAATGGATCGGAGGACACGGGACGAGTATTGGAGGTGTTATTGTTGATGGCGGCAACTTTAACTGGGGTAACGGGAAGTTTCCTCAGTTTACGGAACCTTCGGAAGGTTATCACGGATTGGTATTCTGGGATGTTTTCGGCAGTTCAGGTCCGTTTGGTAATATTGCATTTATTATCCGGGCCAGGGTAGAAGGACTTCGGGATTACGGATCGGCTCTAAGCCCGTTTAACGCTTTCCAGCTGATACAGGGGATAGAAACACTTTCATTACGTGTCCAGCGACATGTTGATAATGCCCTGGCAATTGCTCATTGGCTGGAGAAACATCCCCAGGTCAGCTCAGTAAATTACCCGGGATTGACATCAAGTAAATACCACGATCTGGCGAAAAGATACCTGCTTAATGGTTTTGGCGGTGTACTGTCATTTCATATTAAAGGAGGGAAGGATGCAGCCGATAAATTTATCAACAACCTTAAACTGGTAAGCCATCTTGCCAATGTAGGTGATGCCAAATCGCTGATTATACACCCTGCTTCCACCACTCACCAGCAGCTGTCTGATGAGGAACAGAGGACCAGCGGCGTGGTACCGGGGATGATCCGTTTGTCGGTCGGTATCGAACATGTTGAAGATATCAGGGCCGATTTGGAACAGGCTTTTGCGTTTGTAAAGAATCAGTATTAATCTCAGTATTTTAATACTGAGGGCAGAATCCTTGTTTTGCCCGGAATGACGTGCTGGTTGCGGGGTTTCACCTCCCCTTCATATTTGTCTGTTATTTCGAGCGTTAGCGAGGAATCTTCTTTTATTATTAACAATTCCCGACACTTATATTAAACATAAAATGAAAGTATCAGTCTGCTGGTTATGGTATTTTTCTATCTGGTGTTTATGGTTACTTTAGCTTCTTTCAGTCCCTTGGAGCTTGCCGTAACCTCTATTTTACCCGGTTTATTTTCTGTCGACTTGACAATCAACATAGCTTTTCCGTAAAAGAGTTTCCGGTAGTTTGCTACAAACGGTTCCAGTGATTGCGGATTGCCATTGCCAACACCGGCCACTTCTCCCGGCCCTTTAATATCAAAATTAATCATATTGTCGGCAAGCGGACAGGGATTTCCATCCTTATCATATGCCTCAACCAGGATGTAACTTAAATCATTTCCGGTAGCCTTGATATTGCTCCTGTCGGGCGTAAGTCTTATTGAGTAGGGTTCACTTGCAGTTTTTACTACAGCCTCTCCAATAACTTTTCCTTCCTTGTATGCAACCGCCTTCAGTTCACCAGGTTCATATACCACATCAAGCCACATCAGGCGATAACGTTCCTTTGAAACCTTCGACTCGGGTTTTTTAGCTCTTTTACCAAGTGATTTGCCGTTCAGGAATAACTCAGCTTCGTCGCCATTGGTATAAACGAATACAGGAACATTTTTCCCTTCGTTTC
>CAYQBZ010000141.1:5918-8261 GCA_964415855.1 uncultured Rikenellaceae bacterium | reverse complement strand
TTATGGAAAAGAATACCCCGGCTTTTGGATTGAAGAACCCAAATCTGTGTTCCTGGCTGAGATCCCTGAGGTCATCATCGAAACCTGACATTTTATACATTATGTGTCTGTACTGAAGATCACCAAATACAGTTGTACGGTCAGATAATGAATAGTTCATTTTTCCGTATATGCTCATCTCCCCTTTGCGGGCATCATTGAAATACCATCTGTAATCTTTCTCTGTGGTTCCGGCATTCCTCATCCAGATTATCTCTCCGAAGTGGTCACCCAGGTACAGGTTTACTCCGCCCCCTGCTGTTGCTTCAACCCTATTTTTCAGGTAGTTCACTGACCAGACGACTCCGTAGAAGTCATTAGAGAGCCATTTCCTCCTTATCATATCTGTATTGTCAATTACAGAATCACCAATAACAACCGTGGATAAACCGTAATCCGCCAGCGCCTGTTTTTCCCTGTATTCCTCATAATAGCCTTTGCCCTTTGTATAATGGAGGGCGGCATGAAGAGAGAGGGAGTTGTCAAGCTTACGACCATATATCAGCTGAAAATGATCCTGGGTATAGTTATCACTTTCATTATTATAATACTGTATATTTCCATTTTCGTCGGTATACTCGCCTGCAGGGTTATACCTTCTGTCCGTTCCAAGTATCTCCTTTGGCACTCCCCACCATCCTATCCCGGTATGTTCCTTCCCGATTATCATGTTAGCTTTCAGGCTGGTCTTCTCTGTCCTGTAAACACCACTGATAAAGGCAGACTGGTGGTCAGATCCTGTTCTCTTAACATAGCCGTCACTCTGCAGGCTTGATAGGCGCATTTGAAAAGCGAATTTTCCATCGAGAAGCCCGGTACCTGCCGAGATCGTATTTTTAAGGGTATTGAATGATCCGTAAGATGATGCTATTGATGCAAAAGGCTCATTCTCAGGTTTCAGGGTCTGGATACTTACGGTTGCCCCAAATGCACCTGCCCCGCTGGCAGAGGTTCCTACTCCTCTCTGGATCTGTATATTATCTACCGATGATGCAAGATCGGGGAGATCGACCCAGAATACCTGCTGTGATTCAGGATCATTCAAAGGGATGCCATCTATTGTCACATTGATCCTGTTCCCGTCGGTACCCCGTATCCTCAGATTCGTATATCCTACTCCGTTACCGGCTTCAGATGTCTCAACGAGTGAAGGTGTAAGGCTAAGCAAATAGGGCATATCCTGACCATTATTCTGACTGCTGAGAGCTTCTCTGTCAATAGTGGAATACGCCAGGGGAGTGCGGTCTCCTGCCCTGGTGGCATTGACAAGCACTTCATCCGTCATAAACGGCTTCTCAGTAAGTGTAATATTCATTTCTGCCTCACCTTTTACTGCTATTTCCCTCACTTCTTGTTCGTAGCCGATAAATGAGAACCTTACAGTATAATCTCCATCCTTCGGCACAGGTAATATATACCTGCCCTGGTTATCAGTATGTACACCCAAAAAACTGTTTTCGACTGTTATACCTGCACCGGGTAAGCCCTTACCATTTGCATCGGTTACCATGCCCTTTATAACTGAGCCTGTATCCTGGGCCTCAAGTGTAACGGAGACACAACACACCAGGATAAATAAAAGAAAACATACTCGTTTATCCATAACTTGCCATTCAATTATATTTATACCTAAATGAGGGCGTAAAAGTGAAGCTGATTTGTAAGATACTCTTTTTTCCCTCCGCCGGCATTACCCGGATCAGGTTCAAGGGTATGATCTCAGCCCGTAATTATAAGGCACCCCATTAATTGATACTACAAAGATAATCCTTTTTACCGATCATTCAAATTTTTATTAATTTAGCCATCAAATAGGTTGCAAAAATGAAGAGCCTGCTGGAGAAGCTTAATTATAAGGATCAGAAAAGAATTGCAATTCTGAACAGTGAAAATGATTTCCTGCGATCAGTTTCGGGTGAATTAAAGGATGTTATGATTGACAGGGAGATTGATCCCCGTTGTCCTTACAGTTTCATCCTGATCTTTGTAAAGAACCTGGATGAAGTTGAGCTGTTTGCACCTGTGGCACTTCATAACCTCATTGCAGATGGAATATTATGGTTTTGCTATCCTAAGAAGACGTCAGGAAAATATATAGCAGGTATCGACCGCGACCATGGGTGGAATGTATTAAATAATGCAGGTTTCTACGGAGTCAGACTGGTGGCAATTGATGATGACTGGTCAGCACTCAGGTTCAGGAATATTAAATTTATAAAATCAACATCTGGCAGATTTCCGGCATAGTAACTGTCTGGGGGAAAATGTGATCTCAGTATTAATCTCAGTATTAATCTCAGTATT
>CAYQBZ010000141.1:0-5818 GCA_964415855.1 uncultured Rikenellaceae bacterium | reverse complement strand
ATCTCAGTATTAATCTCAGTATTAATCTCAGTATTTAGCCAGATTGATCGGTTTCACCGGAATTACTTCTGCAAAGAGAAACAGGCAGCGATAGAAAATAGTATTCAGAATGATCCGTACAGTTAAGATTGATACTCCTGAAGGTGAAATGATTGCCGGAGCCACAGAAGAGGGAATATGTCTCCTGGAGTTCACCGACAGAAAGATACTGCACGCTGAATATAAAGAGCTTATGAGGATATTAAAGACAGACATTGTGGAAGGGGAAAACGACCATATAGTGGAGCTACGGAAACAACTTGTGGAATATTTCAAAGGCAGTAGAAAGACATTTCAGTTAGCGCTTGTAACACCGGGTACTGAATTTCAGAAGCAGGTCTGGAGGGAACTTTTAAATATCCCCTATGGAGAAACCAGGACCTACCGGGAACAGGCTGAAGCAATTGGAAGTAAAGGTTCTGTACGGGCTGTTGCAAATGCGAACGGAAGGAATCGGATAGCAATAGTAATTCCATGCCACAGGGTTATTGGCTCTGATGGCCATCTTACAGGGTATGGAGGCGGTCTTAAGAGAAAGAGACGGCTCCTGGATCATGAAAAAAAATATTCCGGAAAAGCAATTGATATTTCACTTTTTTATTATATAACAGACCCAGATAAATAAATAAAATCCAGATGAAATGAAAACTCTCCTGTCAAAAACAAAAATATGGGTCATACTAATGATCCCATTAATCCTTATCTTATCAGGATGTGCTCAGAATGAAGCTGTTGACGCTTGCCTGTCGGGACATACCTATGGCTTTTTTGGTGGTTTATGGCACGGTTTTATTGCACCCTTTGACTTCATTGGGATGCTGTTTAATGATCAGATCACAATGTATGCCCAGAATAACAACGGCGGGTTATATGCCCTCGGATTTTTACTGGGAAGCGGAGGCTGGGGTTTCTTTGGCAGCAAGGGTGCCACAAGGGTCAGCAGAAGCCGGGTTAACATTCAATCAACCAGATTTGATGAAGCTGAAATAGTAGAATAAGATCCTAAAGAAATGAAAAACATAACATCAATGCTAAGGACTATCATTATCCTCTATTCTTTATTCTTAATTACCGGATGCGCCGGAGGAGATTCCAAGAGGGACTGGCTGGGCAGGGTTTCGGAAATGCCGCACCTTACAAGGCAGGGAAAATCGACACAACTGATTGTAGACGGAAAACCATTTGTAATGCTTGGAGGGGAACTTCACAACTCCAGCACTGCAGGATTCGAATATATGAATCCTATTTGGAAAAGGATGGCTGAGGCAAACCTGAATACGGTCATCGCAGCAGCTTCATGGGAATTGGTTGAGCCTGAGGAGGGACACTACGATTTTGCACTTGTCGACAGTATGATACTTGGTGCCAGGAATGAAGGACTAAAGCTTGTCGTGATCTGGTTCGCAAGCTGGAAGAACGGTGAATCGACCTATGTACCTGCCTGGGTGAAAAAAGATACTGCGCGCTTTCCGCTGGTGATCGATGAAGCAGGTAACAAGCGCAATATTCTTTCAACTTTCAGCGATGAATCATGCAATGCAGACGCACGTGCATTTGCAGCTCTTATGAAACATATTCACAAGATTGATTCCAAGGATCACACCGTGATTATGATACAGGTAGAGAACGAGATTGGAACGCTGCGAACCTTACGTGACTTCAGTGAAAAGGCAAATGCTGCTTTCAATGGTCCTGTACCTGAAGAACTTATAACCTATCTTGAAGAGAACAGGGAAACAATTCATCCGGGTGTTATGGCAGCCTGGGAGAAGCAGGGATTCCGGAGCGAGGGAACCTGGGAAGAGGTCTTTGGAAAGGGAGAACTGATGGAGACATGGAAGGACCTTTCCTATCTCACGGAAGAACTTTTCATGGCATGGAATTATGCAAAGTATGTTGGCAGGATAGCTGAAGCAGGCAGGGCAGAGTATGACCTGCCCATGTATGTAAATGCCTGGCTGAAGCAGCCTGGCACAAGCGGATCTGCTCCCGGCGACTATCCTTGTGGTGGACCAACACCACAGGTTATCGATGTATGGAGGGCCGCTGCGCCATCAATAGACCTGCTTGCTCCCGATATATATATTGTCGATGAGTTCAGATACGTATGTGATGTGTATACATTATCGGCCAATCCATTGTTCATACCTGAGACAAGAGGTGATGCAGCAAGTGCTGCAAGGGTCTTCTTTGCTTTCGGTGAATATAACACACTATGCTATGCGCCGTTTGGAATTGACGGAGGAGATGCCGGGGCCAATGTAAATGATATCTCAGATATTAAGGATTCCTACTCCGTATTAAAGCAGCTCACACCACTTATTTTGGAAAACGGGGCAAACAGAGGACTGCTTGTTGATGATAATAACCGCATCGATTCTGTAACTCTGGGAGGTTTCAAAATAACGGGCAGTCTCGGCAGGAGATTCAGAAATGCACCTGCCGCACAAGGGATGCAGGGTATTCAGCAAAGACAGGCAGGTGGGGCGCTTATTATATCTACCGGACCAGGCGAATATTATATAGCCGGAAGAAATATGAGCATAAATTTTTCTGCTCCCGAACCAAAAAGTAATGAACATGTCAGTTTTCTCCTGCTGGAAGACGGAATGTTCGTTGACAATGAATGGGTAACAGGGCGGCGTCTCAATGGTGATGAGTTCAGGGTTACTCTCCCCTCCGACAGAAGTAAAATATATAAGGTATCATTGTATACATACTGAAAAAATTACAGAAAATGAAAAAGTGTTTTATCATACTGCTGGTGCTAAGTGCTGTCATAAGCTCATTCGCTCAGGATAATAACCTTATTTACCTCTGGCCGGGGAATGTGCCGGGGGAACCAAAGGAGAAAGCAAAACCCGTTATTGATAAATCCAGGAATGATAACGTGTTACGGTTTTCTGAGATCACCAACCCGGCTATTGAAGTTTTTCTCCCTGAACCGGTCATGAGAAATGGTTCAGCTGTAATTGTTTGTCCGGGTGGAGGATACAGCATACTTGCCTATGACCTGGAGGGTACAGAGGTTGCCGCCTGGCTAAATAAGCTTGGATTTGCAGCTTTTGTCCTTCAATACCGTGTTCCGGATAAAAAAGAAGGTGCTCTTCAGGATGCACAGAGAGCAATAAGGATAGTAAGGAACAGGGCTTTGGAATGGAGAATAAATCCTGAAAAGATCGGTATTATGGGATTCTCAGCAGGGGGCAGCCTGAGTGCAAGGGCTTCAGCTCTTTTTGGAACAAGAACTTATCCTCCTGTAGATAAAGCAGATTCTCTCTCATGCAGACCTTCATTCGCAATGCTGATCTACCCGGCATACCTCGATCAGGGACCAGATCTTAGTCTTACACCGGAACTTAAGCTAAGCAAGGATGTGCCCCCTGTATTCATATTCCAGACAGCCGACGATCCATATGGTAACAGCTCACTGGTTATGGCTGCAGCACTCAGGAATGCAAAATTGCCGGTCGAAATTCATATGTTGCCATCGGGAGGACACGGATATGGTTTACGTCCCGGGAAACGGGCACCTGAAACATGGCCGCTGCTTGCAGAAAAATGGCTGGAAGGAATAACAAGTACAAAGTAACAAAGCCTGATGGAGGATATTCCAAAAGTCATTGATATTGAGAAAGTAATCAGTAACAGTAAATCAAAGTTTGTCAGGTCTCTCCCCCGATTTATTGTAAAATATCTGATAAAGTCCGTTTACCAGGATGAGATGAACAGGATAATCCATAAATTCCGGAATTTGTCCGGAGTTCCTTTTATCAATGCAGTACTTAATGAATTGAATATTAAAGTCATAGTAGAAGGTGGTGAAAGAATACCTGCTTCCGGGAAATTTGTGTTCGTGGCAAATCATCCCCAGGGCGGTATTGATTCCCTCGCCTTCCTGAGCATGATTTACAACTTCTGTCATGATGTGATTTCTCCTTCCAATGAACTTTTTTACTATATCCCACAGTTAAGACCGGTCATTCTCGGTGTGAATGTATTCGGACAAAACACAAAAGAAACTGCCGGAAAATTAAATCAGCTGTTTGAATCCGGTTCGCAGATAATGATCTTCCCGGCCGGCGAAGTCTCACGAAGGAAGAAAGGGATCATTTCGGATCCTGTGTGGCAGAAAACATTTATTACAAAATCTGTTCAACATAAAAGAGATATAATCCCGGTACATATCAGTGGCAGAAACTCAAACCTGTTTTATGCTGTTGCCGGACTACGAAAATTCCTTGGCTTAAAATTATATATCGAAACAGCCCTGTTACCTCGTGAGATGATGAGACAGAGAAATTCAACAGTGATAATGAAGATTGGTGATCCAATTTCCCGGGTAACTTTTACACCTGAAAAATCACATGCGGAATGGGCCCAGGTGCTTAAAAAAATTATATATTCCATTAAATAACTTTAATCATTTTGCCGGGATACAGATCCGGCAGGAAAGTGTTGTATCATATGCTGATCTATACGGTCCCAGGAAATTTGCTACGAACTTAAGAATACAGGAGTTGTTATATTTCTGAAACTGATAACTTATGACACCACGTATTTATAAGCCGGAAATTTTTCAGGGAAATCTGAAAAGGAAAAACTATTTTGAAGGATGGTATTTTAAACTTGTCTCTGAAGATCTTGATCATGTTTATTCTTTCATTCCGGGAGTCTCCCTGACAAGAGATGATCCACATGCATTCATCCAGGTAATTAATGGAGATACCGGGGAATCTGATTACATTTGCTATCCTGTTGATGAATTTAAATGGAATACAAACAGCCTCTACCTGAAAACAGGCAGTTCTGTATTTACTGATAAATATATAGATCTTGATATCAATAGCAGACAATTTAATATCAAAGGACATATCGGTTTCAGTAATCGCATAAAATATCCGAAAAAGATTCTTTCGCCCGGCATAATGGGCTGGTATTCATTTGTCCCTTTCATGGAATGCAAGCATGGAATTGTATCAGTTTATCACGATCTGGCAGGTTCATTATCAGTAAACAACAATACTGTTAATTTCACAGGGGGAAATGGCTACATCGAAAAAGACTGGGGTACGTCATTTCCTGAAGCATGGTTATGGATACAGGCAAATAATTTCAAACTCAGCAAATCATCATTTACCTTTTCTGTGGCAAAGATCCCATGGCTGGGGAAGTACTTTATCGGATTCATAGCTTTCCTTTTCTACATGGATAAATTCTACCTTTTCAGTACTTATAATAATTCATCAATAGCTGATCTGAAACATTCTGACAGGTCAATTGACCTGGAACTGGTCAGTAGAAATCATAAACTCAGGGTGCTTGTCAGTAAAAGCACTACCGGCGAACTCAGGGTGCTTGTCAGTAAAAGCACTACCGGCGAACTCAGGGCCCCGGTATCAGGAAACATGTCGCGAAGGATCCGTGAAAGTATTGATTCGGAAGTAACCCTGGATCTCTATGACAAACATAACAACCTTATATTTAATGATATAAGCAGAAGAGCGGGACTTGAAGTAATTGAAAAGATCTTTGACTATCTATAACCAAAACTCCTCTTTGCATAACGCAACATAAGCTTATAGTCGCTGACAGGCGAACAAATGTTCCAAAACGTTTAGATCATGCCTTTCAAATATGCACAGGAGCAACATGTGTGATGGCCGCTGGAATATGTACCTGACATTTATATGAAAGAAGATCATCAATTTTTACCGCCTAGCAGTTAAAAAGGATTGTCTATTTGTACCGCGTAGCGGTTAAAAAGGATTGTCTATTT
>CAYQBZ010000140.1:0-8299 GCA_964415855.1 uncultured Rikenellaceae bacterium | reverse complement strand
AACTCGAGAATCCCCTTGCGGCGGTCCAGATGGGTTTGATCTATGTGAATCCGGAAGGACCAAACGGGAATCCTGATCCGGTTGCAGCAGCTAAAGATATCCGCGAAACTTTTGCCCGAATGGCCATGAATGATGAAGAAACAGTGGCACTCATCGCAGGTGGACACACCTTTGGTAAAACACACGGAGCCGGCGATGTGGCAAATGTCGGACCTGAACCAGAAGCTGCCGACATTAAAGAGCAGGGCCTGGGCTGGATAAGTAAGTACGGCTCGGGAAAAGGAGGCGATACAATCTCCAGCGGCCTGGAAGTTACATGGACACAAACTCCGGCCAAGTGGAGTTATTACTTCTTTGAAAACCTGTTTAAATTTGAATGGGAATTAACAAAAAGCCCCGCAGGGGCCCAGCAGTGGGTAGCAAAAAATGCCGGGGATATTATGCCTGATGCACACGACGCCTCTAAAAAGCATCCGCCTACGATGCTTACTACAGACCTGTCTTTACGTTTTGATCCCGCTTATGAAAAAATTTCCAGGCGTTTCTATGAGCATCCTCTTGAATTTGCAGATGCTTTTGCCCGTGCATGGTTTAAGCTGACTCATCGGGATATGGGACCAAGGGCACGGTATCTGGGTCCGGAAGTTCCAGCAGAAGAGCTGATCTGGCAGGACCCGATACCTGCCGTGGATCATGAGTTGATTGATGAGAAAGATATTGCAGCATTAAAAGCTAAGGTGTTAAATTCAGGTCTGTCTGCATCCCAGCTGGTATCTGTCGCATGGGCTTCAGCCTCAACTTTCCGCGGATCAGATAAACGTGGTGGTGCCAATGGTGCCCGTATTCGCCTTGCTCCACAAAAGGACTGGGCCGTTAACAATCCTGCTCAGCTATCCAAAGTATTAAAAACGCTGGAAGGTATCCAAAAAGAATTCAATGGGGCCCAGGCCAAAGAGAAAAAGGTTTCTCTCGCCGACCTTGTTGTATTGGCAGGTTGTGCAGGGATTGAAAAAGCTGCAAATAATGCCGGTCATAATGTCACAGTTCCGTTCACTCCCGGGCGTATGGATGCATCGCAAGCGCAAACCGATGTGGATTCATTTGCTGTTCTTGAACCTATAGCCGATGGTTTCCGTAACTATTTAAAAACAAAATACGCTATATGTACAGAAGAGTTATTGGTCGATAAAGCCCAGCTGCTAACATTAACCGCTCCCGAAATGACAGTGCTGGTCGGCGGTATGCGGGTATTGAACACTAACTTTGACAAATCCAAACATGGCGTTTTCACCAAACGTCCTGAAGCTCTTACCAACGATTTCTTTGTAAACCTGCTCGACATGAGTACAGCCTGGATGCCAACATCTGAGACCAAAGAGACATTTGAAGGACGTGATCGCAAAACAGGTGCACTTAAATGGACAGCTAGCCGCGTAGATCTTATATTTGGTTCAAATTCAGAGCTCAGAGCCCTTGCCGAAGTTTACGGAAGCACTGATGCCCAGGAAAAGTTTGTTAAGGATTTTGTTGCTGCATGGACCAAAGTAATGAACCTTGACCGTTTTGATTTGGCTTGATTTTAATTATAAACCATAAATATTATGAAAGAAAAAAGTATTGAATTATTAAATCGTGCTGTTGCTGATGAACTGACAGCAGTTCACCAGTATATGTATTTTCATTTTCACCTGGACGACCAGGGCTATGACCTCCTTGCCAACCTCTTCAAGCGTACAGCAATTGAAGAAATGATGCATATTGAAATGCTGGCTGAACGTATTCTGTTCCTGAAAGGAGAAGTAAAGCTTAAAGCCTCGGGTGAAGTTAAAAAAATACATACAGTGAAAGAGATGCTGGAAACAGCTGCTCAAATGGAGACTTCGAGTGCCAATGACTATAACAAATGGGCCAACGAATGTGCCCAGGATGCAGATTCAGTATCAAAAAAGCTGTTTGAAACACTGGTGGAGGATGAAGAAAGGCATTTCAACCAGTACGATGATGAAATGGAGAACCTCAAGAAATTCGGGGATAACTATCTCGCGCTTCAATCAATAGAGAGAAGCAAAAACATTGGTTCAGGAAAACCTGCCGCAGAATAGATAAAATAATAAATCAAAAACTCTGGAAACAATGGAAGAAAACCTTGTAATAGCAATGCCAAGGATCGGTGACAAAGCTCCCGAATTCAAAGCAGTAACAACTCAGGGAGACATAAATTTCCCCTCAGATTATAAAGGAAGCTGGGTTATCCTGTTCAGCCATCCGGCTGATTTCACACCGGTATGTACATCTGAATTTATGACCTTTGCCAGTATGGAACAACAATTTGCAGAGGCAAACTGCAAGCTTGTAGGCCTTTCCGTCGATGGCCTCTACAGCCATATTGCCTGGTTGCGTACTATTAAAGACAAGATCGAGTACAAGGGGATGAAGGATGTGGAGGTAAATTTCCCCCTCATTGAAGATATCACTATGGAAGTTGCAAAAAGATACGGTATGATGCAACCGGGTGAGAGCAGTACCAAAGCTGTCAGGGCAGTCTTTTACATTGATCCAAAAGGTATTATAAGAGCGATAATTTACTATCCTCTCAGTATGGGACGTAACTTTGACGAAATTTACAGGGCCCTCATTGCAATGCAGACAGCTGATGCGTTTTCTGTAGCCACACCTGCCGACTGGCGTCCGGGCGATGATGTAATTGTACCTACTGCAGGCTCCTGTGGAGTTGCGAAAGAAAGAATGGAGAGTAAGGAGGAGATGACCTGTTACGACTGGTTCTTCTGTACAAAGAAACTGGATAAGGAGAAAATAACTAAAACAGTATTGAAAAAGTAAATCACACTGATCATTTTTGGAAAGAGGGTGTAAAAGCCCTCTTTTTTGTTGCTAAATTACCAATCAGTATAAATTATGACTATATTTGTTAGTACTAACACTAGCCAATAACAGGGATAATGGTAATAAAGAGTATTTCCAGACTTACTGGGTATTTTTTTTTGATTCTCTTCCTCGGTTTTTTCGGGAGCAACACTTTTTTCACCCATTCCCATATTGTAGATGGAAATACAATTGTTCATTCCCATCCTTTTAAAAAAGACCAAAACGGCAACCCAACTCATCAGCATTCAGCAAAAGGCTATTTGTTGATTCACATAATTAACAACTTTACAGCACTGGCTGTTGCATCCATCATGTTTGCAGTGGCACTGTTAAAATTTTTATATGAAATTTCTTCAGGCTGTGCTTCATCATTTGCCTGCCGGCTATCCATAAGCCCCAACTCACTTCGCGGCCCTCCAGCCTGGATGTGCTGATCCTCAATAAATAAAAATCCTGTCGGATAATTTTGTTATAGACTGAAGTCATATAGCTATGTATAATTTTTATTTACTGCACTATCAGTTATAATTTCAGGATCATCCTTATAATAATCAATACTTTAAGCCAAACTCCAGAATCATTTTCTCAAACAGATCGAACCATGACACTATTCCGAACACGAATCAGGCAGTGTATTTTTCTCTTAACTTCTTTTGTACTAGCTTCACACGCAACCTTAAGGCTGGAAGCTCAGACTGACAGGTTAACTCTTAATCAATGCATCTCTATTGCTTTGGATGAAAATCCACTGATCCATGCATCCGAACAAAAGTATCAGGCAGCTCTGGCAAGGATTAATCAGGCCAAAGCGCTTTCACAACCCACCTTGAATGTCGATTCCGACCTGCAGCCTGACATTCTTGATATCAGTGGATCAGGGGAATCCTATGTTGGTGTTGGTAAATCATTGAAGTTTCCGGGGAAAAGAATGATTCAAACAGCCATTGCCACAAAAGAATCTGATGAAATCATAATGGATGCTGAGTTATTGAAGCTTGATATAATCTACCAGGTAAAACTGGCCTTCTACAGATTGATCCTCAACCTTGAAAGGCTGGATTATGCAGGAAAGAACCTGGAATTGACACAGGATTTTCTGGACAAGACAAAGGTTAAGTTCGAAGCCGGTGATGCAGCCCAGGTTGACGTAATACGTGCACAGGTTGAGATGGCTAAAGCAACTAGTGAAATAAGACTGGTCTCCAATGAAGTAGTGCAAAACAAAGCCGATATAAATTTTCTGCTGGGAAGAAACAAAAACAATCCGCTTGAAATTGAAAAAGAAATCAGACAACCGGTTTTGCTGCCCGACCTTGAGGAACTGATTCAACAGGCCTTGTTGAATCGCCCTGAAATCAAGAGCCTAAACTATGCCCTGGAAAAAGAACTATTAATGAAGAAACAGGCCAGTCTCTCTTATCTGCCTGATTTCGATCTTGGTTTCTCCAGACATACCATTGCGGGCGAGTCCAAAACCTGGGATATGACTGTCGCTTTGCCTATTCCCATTTTTTTCAGACAGTTGACCAGGGGAGAAATCGCAGAAGCAAAGGCAAATTATCAGTCTCTTCAGAGTGAATTGGTATATCTTCAAAACAACATTCACCTGGAAGTTGAAAGTGCTTATCGCAGTGCAGCTACTGCCATGAACCTGATCAGTCTTTTTGACAGGGATATGTTAAATCAATCGGAAGAAGTATACAATCTTTTGCTTTTTAGTTATCAGGAAGGAGAAATCAGCGGGATTGAACTTATTGAAGCCCGTAAAACCCTTATTGAAACCAGGATTTCATATGCTGAAGCTCTTTTTGATTATGAAGCAGCAAATATATCCATTGAAAGGTCCATCGGAAAATCATTAGAAAATAATTAATATGAAAAAGATTTTATCAATAAAGATCTCAGCAATTATCCTGCTGATCATCACGGGATCATCATGCTCCCATCAGGAAATGAACAGTTCCAGGAATGCCACTGATTCATTGCTGATGACCCAACAGCATTTAAATCAGCAAGCAGCAAACATGAACCAGGGTCCTAACCGGCAACGGAGGAGGGTAAGAAGAAATCAGGGCACACAGGCGTCGACGGATCTGTTGACCTCAATGGCTGATCCGGCGAAAATAGAGGGTGCTCTTATCCTGTCGGAACTTGAGGAGAGAGCCATTGGGATAGAAACTGCCATGGTTACGCGACGTATAATGCCAGATGCGCTGAATGCCATGGGAAAAGTACTTGCCAACCAATACAGAAAAGCTATTGTCAGTTATCCTTTTCCGGCACGTGTCTACCAGATTCATGCCCGGATCGGAGATTATGTCAAAAAAGGGCAAAGACTTATTGTCCTTCAGAGCGAAGAAGTCGGGGAAGCAACGTCGGCCTATTATAAAGCAAATGCGGATTTTGAACTGGCCAGGTTAAACTTCGACAGGGAGCAACAACTTTTTGAAAAAGGAGTGGGTGCAAAGAAGAACTCCCTTTCAGCCGAAGCAGAGTTCAAGGTTGCCGAAACCAACCTCGATGCAGCGGAAAAAAGGCTGCACGTGCTTGGATTTACTGAAGAGGAGGTAACACGAATAGCACAAACTCACCAGATAAATCCCCTGATTAGCCTCTATGCGCCGATTGAAGGGAAAATCATTTCCAGCAATATGGTTCTGGGTAATATGGTCGATGAGTCTTCTGAAATTATGACCATTATGGATCCTTCCCTGCTATGGGTCGATGCTGAAATATATGAGAAAGACATCGCCAGGATCAAGATAGGACAGGAAGTTGCCGTAACAGTTCCAGCCTATCAGGAAGAAGTTTTTAATGGGAAAGTTACCTATATAAGTGACCTTCTGAACGCATCAACCAGGACCATCACAGTCAGAACAGAGGTTTATAATAAAGGCAACAGGCTAAAACCGGGAATGTTTGCCAATCTTGAACTATCAATAAACAACGCGGCAAGTGCTCTGGTAATCCCAACCTCCGCTGTATTAGATGACCAGGGCAAAAAAATTGCTTTCGTTAAAATCAATGGCGCATACTATCTGCGAACAGTTCAAACGGATTCAAAAGATGATGATTTCATCGCTATTACCAGTGGGATTGAGGAAGGAGAAGAGGTTGTTACGGCTGGAAATTTCGAGCTGAAATCCAAACTTTATGAGGAGATCCTGAAAAGTGCAGGGGTTCATTAAATCAACAAGAAAAAGAAATAACCATGATCAGTAAAATAATTGATTTTTCATTAAAAAACAGGTTGCTGACCATTTTTGTTGTTATTCTGATAGCCATTATTGGAATATTCATGTCCATCAGGATGCCCAAAGATATTTATCCTGATCTGAGTGCACCATTGGTTACAATTGTTACCACAAATACCGGCATGGCAGCAGAAGACGTTGAGCGATTGATCTCTTTTCCCCTGGAAAGCCTTCTTAATGGGGCACCGCAGGTAACCCGTGTGAGGTCGGAGTCGGCCACCGGAAGCTCAATTGTTACTGTTGAATTTGAGTGGGGGACCGATATTTACCAGGCCAGGCAAATTGTGTCCAGCAACCTTGAAATAGTGACCGGAAGCTTGCCTCAGGGCTCTGTTGGGCCACATCTGGGACCTGTTTCCTCACGTATGGGTGAAGTATTTGAGTTTGCCATAACGGGCGATGGTGTGGATCCCATGGATCTAAGATCTATTGCTGATTGGACCATACAGTACCGCCTGCAAGGTGTGCCGGGAGTGTCATTTGTGATTAATATGGGTGGTTTTGTCAAACAATTCAAAGTATTACTGAAACCGGAAATGCTGAAACACTTTGATATAACCATTAATGATATCAGGGAAGCCATAGAGAACAGTAACCGGAATTTCACCGGAGGTATTCTTTCCATGAGGTCGCAGGAAGAGCTGATCAAAGGGGAAGGGCGTATAGCGGATATTGAGGATATAAGAAATACTGTAATTGTCTCACGTGATAATATTCCTGTTTTTGTTAAGGATGTTGCCAGCGTGGAAGTGGGCCCTAAATTCCGGCGAGATGATGCCAGCTTTAATGATCAGCCGAGCGTGGATATAACGATCCAGAAACAGTATGGCGGGAATACGCTGGCTGCTATCCAGCGTGTTAAAACAGCATTGGATCAGATTGCGCAGGGTCTCCCGGAAAAAGTAAAGATTGAAGAATTTTATGATCAATCGGTACTCATTATCAAATCTATCAATCATGTTGAGCGTTCCATTTTTGAAGGTGCTTTCCTGATCCTGATCATCATGATGTTATTCCTGTGGAATATCAGAAGTTCCCTGATCTCCGCTTTAACCATCCCCCTGTCAATCTTTGTGGCATTTATTATCCTTTACCTTTTTAAGGTTCAGCTGACGGTAATGTCGATCGGAGGACTGGCAATAGGAGTTGGTAAAGTTGCAAGCGGGACCATCATCATGGTTGAAAATATTTTCACGGAGCTGGTCAACAACAAGGGAAAAGGATCCACACTGCAATTAACTTCCCGTGCTGCAAAAGAAGTGGGGTATCATCTTTTTTCATCATCCCTGATCATCATCCTTGTATTTTTACCACTTTTAAGCCTGAACGGCATAGAAGGAGCAATGTTTAAACCGACGGCCTTAGCAGTAATAGGTGCCCTGTTTGGTTCCCTGATACTTAATCTGACTTTGCAGCCTGTTCTGTGTTCGATTTATCTTACTGACAACCATCTGAAAAACAGAAGAAACCCGATGATTTCTTTCCTTACAGCCAGGTATGAGATTATATTAAGAAAAGCTCTGGACCATAAAAAGTTTATTATTATCATCAGCCTGGTTCTGGTTGTTCTTGCCGCTTTTCTTCAGAAATTCTTAGGTAAGGAATTTGTCCCTCCCCTGGATGAAGGTGCCATACTGGCATCTACGGTAATGCTTCCGGAGACCTCACTGGAGGAGACAGCAGCAATGGGAAAAAAGATTGAAAAAATATTCATGTCTTTTCCCGAGGTCATCTCGGTAGCACGTACAACAGGATCAGCAGAGGGATCAGAGCATCTTCATCCGGTCTGTCACAGTGAATATAACATCAGGCTTATTCCCAGGGAAAAGAGGGAACGGGGATTCAGGGAGATTACCGAAGCCATGCGACAGGAACTTGATCATTTACCTGGCGTTGCCTATATCTTTGAGCAGCCAATTGCAAACAAGATGGCAGAAATGACTACAGGTACGGCCGGAGAGCTGTCAATCAAGCTTTTTGGTAGTGACTGGGATGTTTTAAACCATAAAATAACTGAGGTCCTGAACGTTATGAGAAACATCAAGGGTGTCGCAGACCTCCAGATAGAGCAAACTACAGGTATCCCTCAGTTGGTGGTGCAACTGAAGCGTGAAAAGCTGGCACGTTATGGTATCAGGGTCGCTGACGTCGCTGATATT
>CAYQBZ010000139.1:0-8304 GCA_964415855.1 uncultured Rikenellaceae bacterium | reverse complement strand
ATGGGTAATATCCTTACAAGGAATGCCGTTCAGAAAATCAGCCTGAAAGAGAAAGGTCTTTCTACACTGGGGGGAAGGAAAATCTGGTTTGATGATGCGGTTTTCAGGCTTAATGTTGACGGCAGGGGATTGTTCCTTGGCGAATTCAGCGCAGATGATAAGATCCTTGTTATCACAAAGAACGGCTTTTTCAGAATTGCAGGATTTGATCTTTCTAACCACTTCGAGGATAATATCCTGATAATTGAGAAATTCAGGCCTGGAGTGGTATATTCAGTTGTCTACTGGGATGCGGAGCAGAAATTCTATTATGTTAAACGGTTTACAATTGAGGAATCTGAGAAACCGCTTTGCTTCATTAATGAAGATCCTGAGTCGAAGCTGATAAGCATAACGGAAGTCGAATATCCCCGCTTCGAGATCCATTTCGGAGGTAAACATAAAGGCAGGGAGAACGAGATCATCGAAGTGGCTGAATTTATCGGTGTAAAGAGCTATAAGGCTAAAGGGAAAAGGCTCACTAGCTATATGGTGGATAATATACAGGAGGTCGAAGCCGTGGTAAAGAAGGAAGCAGCAGTTCAGGAGGAAGAAGAAAGCACAGATGATAGTGCGGATAAAAGGAAACACGAAGATCCTGCCCAGATGAAACTGGAGTTATGATGCCAGGGAAAATAGTCTATATAATTGGATTTATGGGCAGCGGTAAAACAACCACAGGCAGGAAACTGGCATCCCGTATGGGCTGGAACTTCATCGATCTTGACAAACAGATAGAGAAATATACACGAATGACAATTCCTGAACTGTTTTCGGAGTATGGTGAGGCCCATTTCAGAGATATTGAGGCTGAACTGCTGAGAATGCATGAGTCAGACACAAATATTGTTATCTCAACAGGGGGCGGAGCTCCCTGCCATGATAATAACATGGATTATATGAAGAGAACAGGTCTGACCATTTACCTTAAGCTAAGCCCTGCCCAGCTGAAAGCAAGACTTGACAATTCAAAAGGTGAACGGCCTCTTATAAAAGGACTGGAAGCTGACAACCTGCTGGAATTCATTGATAATAAGCTTACTGAACGTGAGAAATGGTATAGCCGGGCTGAAATAGTTATAGAAGGTACTGACTTCAGTATAAGCTTATTACATTCACTTGTTAGATCCCGCTTAAGCATTTGATATTTCACGCATATAACAGTTCATCGTGTAAGGCTCAACCTTTCACAAACTGGCTGTTTAAGTCCATTGCATGCTCTTCTTGCCTTGTCTTTTTGCTGAAAAAAAGCAGCATGTAGTCCCGACTTTAAGATTATATTGCTAATTTAGTATGATTTTTTTTGTAACGGGAAAAATATGAGAGACAGGCTGTTTTCTCTCCTTGGGATCGGGTCCGGAGAGGAATCCATGGTATCGATGCTTCTTGTACAGTCGGTATTCCTGGGTATTTTCTTTGGAGCCTTTGACATCAGTGCACATTCACTCTTCCTTTCTATTTTTGATGAAAAGATGATGGCAAAAGGCTATGTAGTTTCAGGCCTTGCCGGAATCCTGCTCACCTCTCTTTATACCTGGTTCCAGACGCGGATGAAGTTCAGGAATTTTGCTATCGCGAACCTCTTATTTGTTACATCCCTTACTGTCATACTATGGATAACTCTTATACTCATGTCTGCAAACTGGATAGTGTTCCTTGTCTTTATTATGCTGGGACCATTGAATATCCTGGCAATGCTGGGCTTCTGGGGTACTACGGGCAGGCTGTTCTCCCTAAGGCAGGGGAAACGATTGTTCGGACTAGTTGATGCAGGATTGATAATAGGAATTATTGTTAGCTGTTATACGATACCTGTTTTGTTATCGTTGAGATTTGAGTCCCATAATATACTGCTTGTCAGCGCTTCTGCCGTATTTATAGCTACAATCATTCAGATAATTATCGGTTTCCGTTTCAAACTGGTTACCGGGAAGGCCGAAGCTAAACCCGATAAAACCAGTGAGAAGAGATCTCTGATCTCAGTCATCCGTGCAGATCGTTATACCAGAGTCATGGCAATTTTTATTGCCCTCTCTGTAGTTACGGCATTTTTTGTCCAGTATTCGTTCATGGCGGTTACCAGGGAACAATACCCTGCTGAAGCAGATATGGCAAGATTTCTGGGCATATTCACAGGGAGCATGATGATATTTACACTGCTTGTGAAGTTACTTGTATTCTCATATCTCATCAGGAACTACGGGCTCCGTGTCTGTCTTGCAATTTCCCCAGTATTGGTTGCCATATTTACCGTAATTGCAATAGTAATAGGATTGTTAATGGGATATACCCCGGAATCATTAAGCGGATTTCTTATCTTCTTCCTGCTTCTCGCCCTTAGCAGGCTCTTTTCAAAATCTCTCAAAGATTCAATTGAATCTCCCTCTTTTAAGGTAATATACCAGACAATAGATGAAAAAATAAGATACGAAGTTCAATCGGGAATGGACGGCACGGTGAATGAAATAGCTGCACTTTCTTCAGGACTCATCCTTTCCGGACTTGGTATTCTCAGCTTTATAAAGCTCATCCATTTCTCCTGGGTACTGTTAGCTATTATTATGATATGGATGTACTTTGCATTCAGATTATATGCTGAGTACAGAAAATCCATCAGGAAAGCACTCGAAGCAGTTGGTGATAAAGCTTATAACACAGATATTCTGACCAACAGCGGGCTGGTTTATAATAACAGGTATTCTGCCGAAAGAGCATTCCGGAAAGACTATTTTCAACTTATAACAGGCGATTTTTCAGTTCTTGATAATAACAGGAACATATGGTATTATAAGAGTATTATCCGGCACTCCGATTCCAGGCACGATACAACTCTTATTCCTGTACTGAAGAAGCTCTCCTCCGATGCTGATCTTGAGGAGGAAATAAGGCTGCACTCAGAGGATCTGGTTAACAATATGGACAAGAGTTCTCCGGGAAGGATTAGTGGAGAAGAGAAACTGCTTCAGGCCAGGAAAACACTTTCTGGAACAAGGCTACCACAGACCACCGCAATACTCAGACTTCTAAGGGATAACTCATTGGAATCGAAAAGGCTGGCAATCTTTATGATAGGAAAATTCAAACTTAAGGACATGCTGCCAGAAGTATGTGAATGTCTTAATATTCAAGGACTTGAAAGAGATGCCACGGAAGTCATTTTCTCTTTTGGGAAAGATGCCGGGGAATACCTTGAAAGATATTACCTTGTATCTTCCGGGAACATTGCCACCAGTCAGACTATTCTTCGTATTTTAGGTAAAATAAATACCCCGGGAAGCAAGACATTTATATTTTCAAGGCTCTGGTCTAACTCCAGACAACTGAAGGAAACTGCCGTAACATGTCTTCTGTCCGGTGATTTTCACCCTTCCGGCGAGGATAAGGACAGGCTTCATCAGTTAATTTCTGATATTATAGGCTTGATGACTTGGAACCTTAGTGCTAAGATAGCGCTTCAGAAAAGTAATGATAGTTACCTGCTTGAAGAACTTGATAAAGAGATTAAGAGGTGGACAACCTTTCTCTTCAATATCTTGTCTGTTACTTATGATGAAGCTTCCGTTAATAAGATCCGGGAAAACCTGGAGAGTGAAACAGTGGAAAGTGTAAATTATGCCCTTGAAATGATTGATATTGTTATCGACGATTCCATAAAACCCAAACTGATCTCTCTTCTGGATGTTATACCCGATGAGGATAAGGTGAAGAATCTCTATCAGTTTTTTCCGGGAGAAATTCCGAAATATGAGAAGCTGCTGGAAGACATTATCAACCGTGACTACAATCTTCTGAGCATCTGGATAAAAGCATGCACTTTAAGGAATATGGAAGAATTTGAGGATGATGAGACCGGGGAATCTGTCGTTGCACTGTTGTTCAGTCCTGAAGGGATATTGAGAGAAGAAGCGGCAAAGCTGATCTCACGTTCGAGCATTACACTATACAGGTCAGCTTCGCTAAGGATAAGTGCTGAAGTAAAAGAACACCTCGATAAGGTAGTTAACAACAAAACCGATCCAATGGAGTTGTTGTTCGAAAAGACAAAATTCCTGTCAATATGCTTTGCAGGTATTCCTGAAGAGGATCTTATGCAGTTGGCAGGTGAAGTCAGATATTTAAAAGATATGGAAGAATTGCAGCCTGTCAGTTTTGATTGTTTGATCTGGCCATTTTATAATAGTCAGGATAGTAATGAAGCAATAATCTGTTACACGGACCAGAAAGACCATCTTGCTTCGAGGTTAGCTGAAACAGAGGGTAAATCGGGATATGTTTTGCCGTTAAACGCTCTTGATAACTGGCAATATCAATACCCGGAAAGATCGCCGGAAATAATGGAATATATGGAATTAAACGAAGAATAACAATCTAGCAATGGCCCCCAGAAAAACAACAATATTCCGGCAGCTTATTTTCAATATAGCTATTCCCACACTGCTTGCATTGCTGGTATTTGCCGGAATTAATTTCCTGAGAACGAGATCCATACTTGTTTCTGGCACTGATGAAAAAAACAGAATTCTTTCAAATGAAATTACAAAGATCCTTAAATTCCAGGATATCGCAGTTAACCTGATTGATGGAGAATTTAATGTAAGACTGAAAGAGCTGAGTTCCCTCCTGGTTAATAAATACTTTGCAAACACCGATAATATCAAGGAGGCGGACCTCAGGGCAATTGCCAGTCAGATAGGAATGGATCCCGTGAATGAAGATATTTACGTGATTTCGACCGAAGGGGTGATCATCAATACAACTTTCAGGAATGATCTTGGACTGAACCTCTTCAGCCTTGGCGAGAACATGAAGAAGTATCTTCAGGATGTATTTACGAAAAGGGAGTTTGTAGCCGACCTTTTTGCAATCGAGCATACAACTCACAGACCAAAGAAGTATACCTATCAGACTACCAACGATGGAAAATATATTATTGAGATCGGAGCTTATTCAAAACAGGTAGATGATATCCTGCTTACTATTGAGGATTTTAAGAAGGAGCTTAAAAATGAGACGCAAGGCATTGTGGATGTCGAACTTTTCCTGATGGCCGATAATCCTTTCAGTATGAATAAAATGGCAATGGTAGTTGAACGCCAGGACGATATCCTTCTAAAAGCGTTCCAGGATAAGGATACCATTGGATTTTTAGAACGTTCAGGAGACTCCTGGTATCATTACCAGTATATATATATGGAGAGGTTAAAATCAAAGGACCAGCCGAATTCCGGTCTTTACAAAGGTTCCGTTATAAGGATAATATCCGATCGCACCGAACAGAAAAAGCTCTTCAGGGTAGAGGCAAAACGTTTTATCCTCGTATTTCTGGTAACTATGCTGGTACTCACGGCTCTTATCTACAGGAAGACAAAAGTTATTACACTGCCGATAAAGAAACTTGTAGAGAATGTTAACAGGATCACTAACGGTAATCTGAGGGAACGGGCTGAGGTAACCGGGAATAATGAAATAACAAGGCTTTCGGAGAAGTTCAATATGATGATAGCTCAGCTCGAAAGTTACTATTATGAGCTGGAAGAAAAAGTCAAGGAGAGAACTATCCGGATCGAAAATCAGAAAGAGGAGATCGAGGCACAGAAAAAGCACATCATGGATAGTATCTACTATGCGAGGCGTATCCAGAATGCAATCCTTCCCTCCTTCAGCTATATCGACATGCACCTCAGAAATTATTTTATACTGTATCTGCCTAAGGATATCGTAAGTGGTGATTTTTACTGGATGCATGAGGTGGAGGGACTCCTGATGATGGCAGCTGTCGATTGCACCGGTCATGGAGTCCCGGGAGCCTTTATGTCTATTGTCGGATTTAACCAGCTTAATCAGGCCGTCAACGTTAAAAAAGCCCGCAGTGCAGGTATAATACTGGATGAGTTAAATAAGGGTGTAATTACCACTTTAAATGAAAACAGAAGCGAAAATTCAATTAAGGATGGGATGGACCTGTCTCTGTGCGTTTTCGATTTTGAAGCCAAAAAGCTTGAATTTGCGGGTGCCAATAATCCCCTGGTAATGGTAAGAAACAAGGAAATAACTAAGATCAAGGGAGACCGGTTCCCGATAGGGGCTTATGAGGGATCTAAACCACAGAGGTTCAAGAATAATGTGATTGACCTTCTTGAAGGCGATTGCATATATATGTCCTCGGATGGCTATGCCGACCAGTTTGGAGGACCGGAAAATAAGAAATTCATGTACAAACAGTTTGCGGAGATGCTGCTGGAAATAAATTCTTTGCCAATGGATATCCAGAAGGAGTTCATGCAAAGAAGATTACATGAATGGATGGGAGCTAATGACCAGGTGGATGATATCCTCGTGATTGGTATAAGGGTATAGTACAGGTAGTACTTAAGGAATTGAAGAAGTTAACTGGAACAGCTTGGAATAACGAAAAGACTTAAAATACTATAACTCTAAGTACTTCAGGCACTTTTTTACGATAAGGATAGTAAGGTAAAATACCATATGGGACCAAACAAAGATAATAAGAACTTCAATCCATTTCCCGGTTTGAGGCCATTTGCCCCGGAAGAGAGCGATCTGTTCTTCGGCCGCGAGGGAGAGAGCGAGGAGGTCCTCGGGAAGTTGCTCAGGAACAGGTTTGTTACTGTTATAGGAGCTTCCGGGAGTGGAAAGTCTTCTCTCATTTATTGCGGTGTCCTGCCTAAGGTAAAAGAGTTAACAAAAAATAAAGAGCCGGAGTGGAGAATTGTGACATTCAGGCCCGGAAATGACCCTTTCGGTAACCTGGCAGATGCACTTTCTGATTCCATGGCTGCCAACGGACAGAAAAAGACCGGCAGGGAGATAATCCTGAAAGAGCTGTACGAAAATTCAGAGGGAATTGCAGCTGCTGTAAGTAAGTTCATTGCCCGGTCAGGTGAAAAAGTACTGCTTGTCGTCGACCAGTTCGAGGAACTTTTCAGATATAGTACCTTAATAAAGAAAGATACATCCAAATTATCTGCATCACAGTTTGTGGATTTTATGGTAAGCGCTGTAAATCAGTCTGTTGTAGATGTTTTTACCATTCTGACAATGCGATCCGATTTCATTGGAGAATGTGCACATTACCAGGGACTAACACAGCTTATCAATAACAGTAATTATCTCGTCCCGCATATGGGAAGGGAGAACTACCGGGCAGCTATTGAAGGACCTGTAAAATATGCAGGCGCAAAAATCGACGAAGAGCTTGTTAATACAATACTCAGCGATATTGGCGACAGGACAGACCAGCTTCCGGTTTTGCAGCATGCAATGATGAGAACCTGGAGCCACTGGCATGAGCTTGATGAACCCGGCAGGGCGATAAGCAGATCAGACTATGAATCAGTTGGGACCATGAGCAATGCCATGTCGATGCATGCCAATGAGGCTTATGAGGAACTGAGTCTGCGCGGGAGGGAGATATGCGAAATAATGTTCAAGACAATTACGGAGAAAGGAGCAGATAATAGAGGATTACGTCATCCTTCAGGAGTCAGAACTATTAAGTCAATTGCCGGCTGCTCCACCGAAGAGTTATTTGAGGTGGTTGAGAAATTCAGGATACCTGCCAGGTCCTTCATAACACCCCGTAATAATGTTCCCCTTGATGAAGATTCTGTAATTGATCTTTCCCATGAAAGCCTTATGAGGCTGTGGGACAGGCTCAGGGAATGGGTTGATGATGAAGCCGCATCTGTACAGATGTACCTGCGGCTTTCCGAAGCCTCAGCTATGTACCAGCAGGGAAAGACGAGCCTGTGGAGACCACCCGATCTTCAGCTTGCAATAAACTGGCGCGACCAGCATAAGCCGACCCTTACATGGGCAGAGAGGTACAACCCGGCCTTTGAAAGGGCAATGGTCTACCTCCGTACCAGTGAGAAGACATATCTGGAAGAGGAAGAGAATAAGATAAGACTGCAGAAAAAGCAGATGAAGAGGACCAGGATAATTGCCCTTATACTTGGTATTGCGGCAATAATCTCCGTCGGATTCATGCTCTTTGCCTTCATTCAGCAGATTGCTGCAGACAGGCAGAGGATGATAGCTGAGGAACAGAGGCAGGAAGCAGAAATTCAGACATTAAAAGCTGATTCTGCCTCTGTTGAGGCTAACCGGCAAAAGGAAATAGCCGATTCCAATGCAGTCAAAGCTCAACTTAATGCGGAGGAAGCAGAAAGAGAAAGAATAGCTGCAGAAAACCAGAGAAGAATAGCCGAGCTTAATGCCAATCTGGCACGTGAGAACGCAAAC
>CAYQBZ010000138.1:0-8320 GCA_964415855.1 uncultured Rikenellaceae bacterium | reverse complement strand
GCAAGTTGTCGTCGGGGTCGAGGCCGACAGAGTCGACGAGCTTCAGTCTGTCCACCCCCTTCCTGCGTCCGTAAGTGAACTTAACGTCGCACGCGGACAGCGAAACCGATGTCCAGCGGGAAGGCGAAATTCCGCACGCTGACCGAATTCTACAAGAGCCTGCTCTTTGTCACCTTCGGGGGAGAATTTGAATGCAGCCGTTTCCTCAAATATCTTTAATTTAAGAAGCCGCAGGTTCTCAATGATTATCCGTGGCGATTCGCCGCTCCAGCCATATGAGCCGAAAGCACCTCCCAGCTTTCCCCTGTCCCTGACAGGATTGATCAGGGAAAACAACCTGTAAACAGGAAGAAGGGTATTCTGGTTAATCGTCGGTGAACCTATGAGTATCGCATCTGAATTTATTATTTTCGATTCAAGTAACTCCATTGATATATCTTCAATATCCAGTATCTCCACATTTATATCATTTGTCTCGAGAATACCTGTAGCTATCTTTTCAGCTGCCTGCTTCGTATATCCGTAAGCTGATATGAAGGTTATGAGAATGTTCTGCTGACTCCTCTCCGCTGTCATCTTCATATAGGAAGACGCATATTCTTCAACAAGGCTTATCGCTTTTGCCAGGTGTTCCCTGTGAACAGGACCATGACCGGGACATATAAAATCCAGCTCAAGAGGCTTTATCCATTCAATAGCTTTCAGCATGAACCGGCTATAGGGCTTCATGATAACATCAAAATAATATTTATAGGTTCCGAGATATGCATCAGAGAAGTCGCTGAACATTCCGGAGGAACAGTAATGTGCACCGAATGAATCACAGGTGAACAGGATGCGGTCCTCAACCAGGTACGTGTATATGGAATCGGGCCAGTGCAGGTTAGGAGCCGAGATGAAATTAAGGGTCTTATTACCTAGATCAAGAGTATCTCCATCTTTTACAATCAGCGATCTGAAGGGAACATTGACAATATCTTCGAGGTATCTGATGGCATTACCGCTTCCAACCACAGTAGCAGAAGGTGCCAGGTCAAGAAGAAGCCTGAGGCTTCCTGAATGATCGGGCTCGGTATGATCGAGGATGATATATTCTATTTCGCCCGGATCCGTAACGGACCTGAGCTTATTAAGGTAGGTCGCGCTGAATTTTTCCTTGGCAACTTCAATCAGGGTTTTCTTCTCTGCATTTATAAAATAGGAGTTGTATGTTGTCCCGAAGTCGGTATGCATTACTATATCGAAAGTCTTTATGTCATAGTCCAGCACCCCGATCCATTTGACATCACTTGTAATATCAATAATCCTGTCATCTGTTCCCGTCATGATATCCCTATATTCATATTTTGGCAATTATTGTTTTATTGGCTTTTACATGCTGCAGGATCGGGATTTCCACTTCAGTCCCCAGCGGCAGGAAAATATCAACACGTGAACCGAATTTGATAAATCCCAGCTCATCTCCCTGCATAACGGCCTGGTCCTGCCTGGCATAGGTTACTATTCTTCGAGCAACTGCACCGGCAATCTGGCGCACCAGTATCTCTTTTCCTCTTTCTGTCTCGATAACTATACTGCTTCTCTCGTTCAGTTCAGACGATTTTGGATGCCATGCGACCATATTTTTCCCGGGATGATACATTACATACTTCACAGATCCCGAAACCGGATACCTGTTACTGTGCATATTGAAAGGAGACATGAAAATCGAGATCTGCAGGCGCTGATCGTTAAAATATTCCTTTTCCAGTGTCTCTTCAATTACAACCACCTTACCGTCGGCGGGAGCATAAATAAGACCATGATCAGGTTCAAGGGCACGGGCAGGCAGCCGGAAGAAGAACAGGATGAATATATAAAGCAACAGTGAAGAGATAATAAATGCCCACCTCAGAAGCTCTTCTTCAATCCAGATGATGTTTATGGCAATATTCAGGACCAGTAAGGCAAGAAACCCGTAAATTAAAATCTTATACCCTTCCTTATGAATACTCATTGCTTTAAATTTTGCACAAAACTAATTAAGTCCCGGCAATCATCCAAACAGCAAAATAAAAATATAGACCAGAGGGAAAGACATTATAGTGCTGTCGAAACGATCGAGAAATCCTCCATGCCCGGGTAACAGTGAGCCTGAATCCTTTACGCCGGCACTCCTCTTAAGCATTGATTCTGCGAGGTCCCCATATGTTCCTGCTAATGATATAATTACAGCAATAACTATCCAATGGATCTTTCCAATAACTCCCAGCCATCCAGAGATTAACAGGGCAACAAGTGAAGCTGCAATAATGCCACCGAAAAATCCTTCCCATGTTTTTTTTGGTGAGATCCTTTCTATCAGCCTGTGTTTGCCCATTGTAATACCGGCCAGGTATGCACCGGTATCATTTGTCCAAAGCAGGACAAAGAATCCTAAAATAATGCCGGGAGAGAAAATGATGTTTTCGTGAGGGAGAAGGGAACTTATCCCGGACCGCGAAAATGCAGCAAATGGCAGAATGGAAAAAGGTACAGCACAATAAAGTATTGAAAAGAATGTATGTGCAAGTGAATCGAAAGGTTTTTCTTCCTTACGATAAAGTTCAGCCAGAATAATAATAAGCAGCACCGGTATCATTACAATGAAGTAACTTCCACTGATCATATGTGCAGCTACAAGGGTGGAGACGGTATAGAGCCCTGCTCCTGTTACAATGCCGGGTATTGTCTGGGGTTTTATACCTGTTCCTTTTATTATGTTGTAATACTCATACTGCGTACCAACAAGCAATATCAAACCTGTAAGGAAAAATGAAACGGGATGGATCCAGAACCCTCCCATTACAAATATCACTATTCCGGCACCGGTAAGGGTCCGTCTGAAAAAATTATTCAACCTGGCAGTATATTATTCTTTGTTCTTTAACTGGGATTTGCTCGCAGCCTTCCGTGAAGAGGCTTCCTTTTTAGCAGCCTGTGTCTTCCTGGTTGCAGGTTTGGTCCTGGCAGCTGACACCTTCTTAACCTTTTCCTCCCCATCAGCTTTTGAGTTTACCTTTTCCTTTGCATTACCTTTCTTAAGCTTCCCTGCAGCTTCTCTCTCCTCCTTCAGGATATCAGACTTTCTTTTCCCGAATATTCTTTCAAGGTCCTCACCAAAGATAACTTCTTTCTCAAGAAGCAGCTCTGCAAGCTCTGTAAGTCCCGACATATTATTTTTAAGAACATCCTTGGCCCTTACATATGACTCATCAATAATAAGTTTTACTTCCTGGTCAATCAGCTCTGCTGTTTTCTCACTATATGGCTTTGTAAAGCCGAAATCAGACTGACCCGTTGAATCATAGAAACTTATGTTACCCACCTTCTCACTCATCCCGAAAAAAGAGACCATGGCATAAGCCTGTTTTGTAATTTTCTCCAGGTCGCTAAGCGCCCCGGTTGAAATCTTGCCGAAAATCAGTTCTTCGGCAGCCCTTCCGCCCAGAGCATAGGCCATCTCATCAAGTATCTGTTCCCGTGTTGTCAGTTGTCGTTCTTCCGGCAGGTACCAGGCTGCTCCAAGCGCTCTTCCCCGCGGTATGATAGTTACCTTAAGCAATGGACTTGCATGTTCGAGCAACCAGCTTACGGTAGCGTGTCCGGCTTCATGATAGGCAATAGTCTTTTTCTCCACCAGAGAAATGATCTTGCTTTTTCTTTCCAGTCCGCCTATTATCCGGTCAATAGCATCCAGGAAGTCCTGTTTCTCCACAACGGTCTTGTTTTTCCGTGCAGCAATAAGGGCAGATTCGTTACACACGTTTGCAATGTCAGCTCCTGAAAATCCGGGTGTCTGCTTGGCCATAAAGCTAACGTCGAAACTCTTCTCAAGTTTAATGGGACGTAGATGGACCTTGAATATTGCCTCCCTTTCCGTAAGATCGGGCAATTCAACATGTATCTGCCTGTCAAAACGGCCGGCTCTCAGGAGTGCCCTGTCGAGTATGTCGGCCCTGTTCGTAGCTGCCAGTATTATGACTCCCATATTGGTCCCGAAGCCATCCATTTCCGTAAGAAGCTGATTGAGTGTATTCTCCCTCTCGTCATTTGACCCGAAATTGGCGTTGCGGCCCCTGGCCCGGCCGACAGCATCTATCTCATCAATAAATACGATGCACGGAGCTTTCTCCTTGGCCTGTTTAAAAAGATCCCTCACCCGTGATGCTCCAACCCCAACAAACATCTCAACAAAATCAGATCCCGAGATGGAAAAGAAGGGTACATTAGCTTCACCAGCCACTGCTTTAGCAAGCATGGTCTTGCCTGTTCCCGGAGGGCCGATAAGCAAAGCTCCCTTTGGTATTTTACCACCGAGCTGTGTATATTTCTTCGGATTCTTGAGGAAATCAACTATTTCCATAACTTCAGTCTTGGCCTCCTCGAGACCTGCGACATCGTTGAAGTTCAGCTTGACATTTGTATCCTTGTCGAATATCTGGGCACGCGATTTTCCAACACTGAATATGCCTCCTGCACCACCTGCTCCACCGGCTGACATGCGCTTCATGAGAAAGAGCCAGAGAATAACCAGCAGAGCCGGGAAAAGCAGCCATGACAGGATATCTGCCAGGTAATTCTTGCGGGTGATGTTTTCCGGATATATCAGCTCTTTCTCCGTGTAACCGGAATTTTTCTGAGCATCTATTATAAAAGGTTCAAAGCTGCTGATATCACCAATCACATAAGTGAAATTCGGTTTGGGTACTGACATCCCCAGTCCATTTCCGGACTTTGGTAAATTAGGGTAACGTCCCGACTGAATTGCCTCACTTGTAAGGTATATCTCCGCCTCCTCCCTGTTAACCACAATGATCTTTTCTATATCGCGGTTAGCGATCATCTCCTTTATTTCGCTCTTTGTGGTTTTCTGAACCGACTTTCCGCCATACAGTACCTGGAAAAGGATTATTGACAATGCCAGGATCGCAAAGATCCAGTTTGTATTGAAACGTGGTTTCTGATTCTTGTCGGGCGGTTTCGGAGTGCCCTGGTTATTATTATTACTGTCTGCCATAAATTTTTGTCTTACTCAATTTTATCTTCCATGACTTCAATTTCCGCATCAGCCCAGAGTGACTCCAGACTGTAAAAATTCCTGTACTCCTCAAGAAAAATATGCACTACTACATTCCCATAATCCAGAAGCACCCAGAAGCAATTGTCAAGTCCTTCAATATGTACAGGGTTTTCCTTTGCCTCCTTTATTGTTTTTTCTTCAACTGAATCACATATTGCTCCTACCTGTGTACCGGAAGAGGCATGACAGATAACAAAATAATCTGCTATCCTGTTTCCCAGCTTTCTCAAATCAATTTTAAGAACATTCTGCCCTTTTTTCTCGAAAATTCCCCTTAATATACTATCCAAAATGACATCCTCTTCTCCAGATCGTCTCTCCATCAATATTATTCAGTTTGATATTAAATCGCAAAAGTACCAATTTTATCTGTATTTTCATTTACCATTAACTACTTTTGCAATTTCAGTGCCAATATTACTGTCAGGGAAAAATTGGGATAACAAATTGCCAATTGCTCTCCTAAATACCTGTTAATAATGATAATCGGCTCCAGAATATTTAACTTTGATAATCTGCCATCCACAAATGATTATGCTGCCCAACTGATAAAGACCAGCAAACCCCGTGAAGGAACTATTATCCGGGCCGGATACCAGTCTACAGGTAAAGGGCAGGCAGGTAACAGGTGGGAAAGTGAAAGTAATAAAAACCTGTTAATCAGCATAATACTGTTCCCGTCTTTTATACAGCCATCCGACCAGTTCCTGATTTCCATGGCAATATCCCTGGCAATTAGTGATTTTCTGTCAGGATATACTTCCTATGGTTCAATAAAATGGCCTAATGACATATATGTATCTGATGACAAAATAGCAGGTATACTGATTGAGAACACATTATTGCAGGGGAGTATAATAAACACAATTGCAGGTATCGGACTTAACATCAATCAGACCCGTTTTACCGGTAATGCCCCCAATCCTGTTTCGCTGGCAATGGTAACCGGTGATAGTCATGACCCTGAATCTTGTCTCACTCAACTGGCTGTTAATCTTGATAAAAGGTATAAGCAGCTGATAGCGGGAGAGTATGAGAATTTGAAGGAAGAGTATATATCGAAATTATATCGACATAACGAGTGGCACAAATACAGGGACAAATCGGGTACATTTGACGGCAGGATAAAAGAAGTCAATCTCAGCGGTATCATTCATATTGAGACTACCGGCAGGACATTAAAGGAGTACAGCTTCAGAGAGGTGGATTATGTATTGAATCATCCTTCCAGCCGCTGAATTTCTCCATTTCGTCAATGAGTTTATCGAGAAAACGGGTTATAGGACCGGAGGCCATGGTTTTCAGTATGGGGTTTAGATCTGCCTTAAGGGTTACTTTCACTTCAGCCGGACCGGCACCATTGTCGGATATGGCAAGTAACATTGAAAAGTCGTTTTTCTGAAGGGCATCACCGGTAAATTCAACCTTCCTGTTGATCTCTTTCTCAGCAATTCGAAAGCTCACGGTACCAAGCATTGGAACATTAAAGCTGCATGATTCCTTTTCAGCGGACCAGTTACTTACAGTATCCACAGGGATAAACTGTTCAAAATTCCTTATGTCGGTCACAAAGCTGAACACGTTTTCAGCTGTACATGTCAGCTTGCCATGCCTGCTTTCGAAGTATGATAGATCGCTCATATTAATTCCCTTACACCCCCCACGCTGAAGGATCGATCCGCCATTTTCTAAGAGTTTCCACCTCTTCTTTGCCAATATACCCTGTACCAACCGCTGTTTCAACAAGTACAGAATAATTACTGAGGGTGTCTAAGCTGCAGTTCTCCGCTGCAAAACCATCTGCTGCCTTCTCAAATTCATAGGTAAATATTGCTACCATGCCCAGGACCTGGCAGCCAAGCTCCCTTAATGCTTTTACAGCTCCCAGGCTGCTTCCTCCTGTGGATATTAGGTCCTCTATCACCACAACCTTCTGTCCTTTTTCAAAATAACCTTCAATCTGGTTACCCAGTCCATGCTCTTTGGCACCCGACCTCACATAGACGAATGGAAGCCTGAGCTTGTCGGCGACAAGTGCCCCATGAGCAATTGCACCTGTTGCTACCCCGGCAATCAGTTCTGCAGCAGGGTAAAGCTCATTTATAAGATCCGAGAAGGAATCCCGTATATATGATCTTACCTCAGGGAAAGACAGAGTTTTCCTGTTATCGCAGTAAATGGGAGATTTCCAGCCTGAAGCCCATGTAAACGGATTTGATGGTTGCAATTTAATTGCTTTAATTTGTAATAGATATTCAGCTGTTCTTTTTGCACTATTTTCCATTAAAATTATGTATAAAGTTCATTTTGAAAACAGATTCATACTGATAAGTCCCGAACCTGACAGGGTACAAAAATACGGCTTATTCCATAAATTCCATGACACTGATGAACTTTACAGGATCATTTCTGATTTCCAGGAAGATACAAGCATACCAGCTATTAATATTTACGGGAACAATATTAAACATATCTGGAAGATCTTCAGGATATATTTCACTGAAGTAGGTGCAGCAGGAGGACTTGTAAGACACGCTTCAGGGAGATATCTCTTTATTGAGAAAAAAGGCCGGCTCGATCTTCCCAAAGGACATATTGAAAAAGGTGAAGAGCCGGATGAGTGTGCCATGAGAGAGGTAAGCGAGGAGTGTGGGATAAAGGGACATACCATCGTTAAACCTCTTCCGCCAAGCTATCATACATACAGCTGGGAAGGGATCTCTTACCTGAAGAAGACGAACTGGTATCTTATGGATTATGATGGGATTATGATTACGGAACCTCAGAGAAGTGAAGGGATCACGAAAGTTGAATGGCTTCTGCCTGATGAGATAAGCAAGATAAAGGGAAGCGCCTGGTTATCGTTAATGGAGCTCATCTACTCCACTATCCTCAGGAGTTGAATTACTACAGGTTCTCCCCTTTGTAATCTTTAATATTAATTGCCCGGGGAACAAACCGGGAGGCATCTCCTCCGCTCCTTATAATATCGCGTACAATAGTTGAATTTATATGTGCATGCTCTGGTATCGTGAGCAGAAAGACCGATTCAATATCATGAGCCATTGCCTTGTTTACCTGTGCAATTGCTCTTTCAAATTCAAAATCAGCAGCAGTCCTGAGTCCCCGCAGGAGGTACCCGGCGCCAGTTCTTTTACAGTAATCGACAGTAAGTCCCTCATAATGATCCACGGTTATGCCGGGCTCATCAACAAATAC
>CAYQBZ010000137.1:0-8360 GCA_964415855.1 uncultured Rikenellaceae bacterium | reverse complement strand
CTTGGGAGTATAGGTGCTGCGAGCTTTTATGTTCCATTTAAAAAAGTAAGGAGCTGGGCATGGGAATCATACTGGCTGAGCCAGGGAGTTGCTGCCTGGATAATAGCACCCTTACTGTTTGCCCTGATCTTCGTCCCTAAAGGTGAGCTTTTTGCCATCATAAGGGAGTCTCCTTCGACAGCAAAGCTCATGGCGATGTTCTTTGGTGTATTGTGGGGATTCGGAGGATTGACATTCGGTTTAAGCATCAGGTATCTGGGGATAGCTCTCGGTCAGAGCATAGCGCTGGGGCTGTGTGCAGCATTCGGCACCCTTATACCGCCAATTGTTGCAGGCGAGAACCTCTTCGGCTCAACCGCAGGCACACTTACCGTTACAGGTGTTGCCATTACTGTTGCAGGGATTGCCGTAATAGGATATGCAGGATCGCTTAAGAGCAGAGAGATGTCAGAGGAGGAAAAGAAGGCTGCAGTCAAGGAATTTGCTCTTAAGAAAGGAATACTTATTGCAATATTTGCAGGGGTGATGAGTGCCTGTTTTAATTTTGGCTTTGAAGCCGGAAAGCCTATTGAAGAAATAGCTCTTGCTCATGGCACAAATCCGCTCTTTCAGAAAAATCCGTCGCTTATTTTTATCCTGCTGGGAGGATTTATTACCAACCTGGTCTACTGTGGCTACCTGAACATTAAGAATAAAACATATAAAGATTACTATACTGTTTCAGGATCTGTGTTCCTGAATAACCTTTTCTTTACATTCCTGGCGGGACTGTTGTGGTTCCTGCAGTTCCATTTCTTCGGCGTGGGCTCCAGTAAGCTTCCTGCCGGAATGGCTGTGTTCGGATGGAGTATTCTTATGGCACTTAATATCGCCATAAGCAATATCTGGGGTATATTCCTCAATGAATGGAAAGGTGTTAACAGAAAGACAATTATTGTACTTATCCTTGGGATAACGGTGCTTATTCTATCAACTTTTATAGTTAAATTAGGTTAGAATTATGAAGACAAAAAGATTTGGATTCAAGATGAAAATGTATCCCGGCTTTAAGGAGGAATACAGGAAACGTCATACTGAAATATGGCCTGAGCTTGTTAAGTTGCTGAAAGATGAGGGTATCGGTAATTATTCCATTTTCCTCGATGAAGAGACAAATACACTTTTTGCCTACCAGGAACAGAGGGGTGAGAGCTCATCACAGGATCTGGGAAGTACTGAAATTGTGAAGAAGTGGTGGAAATATATGGCAGATATAATGGAAACCAATCCCGATAATTCTCCTGTTACCATCCCTCTCGAACAGGTGTTTTATATGGAATAGTAGTGAGCAAAACCTGACACGAAGTTGCGGTTTCTCAATGACAATATAACTAATTAACAATACATAGTATGAAAAAAGAGAATATTGAAAAGGCTTATCTGCTTGCAAAAGAGCAGTATGCAGGACTGGGTGTAGATACAGACAAGGCACTTGCCGCACTGGATAATATTAATATCAGCCTCCACTGCTGGCAAACCGATGATGTTGGTGGTTTTGAAAAGGCAGGTGCCGAACTGGGGGGGGGAGGCATACAGGTTACAGGAAACTTCCCGGGTAAGGCGAAGACAATCGAAGAGATGAGAGCTGACCTCGATAAGGTGATGGCGCTTCTTCCGGGAAAGCAGAGGCTTAACCTTCATGCAATATATGGTGAATTCGGAGGAAAAACCGTTGACCGCGATAAGATCGAGGTTAAACATTTCCAGGGATGGATAGACTGGGCAAAGAAGCGGGGTATTGGCCTCGATTTTAACTGCACATGTTTCTCGCACCCGCTGGCTGATGATGGTTTTACATTGTCCAGCAAAGATGAAAAAATAAGGAAATTCTGGGTTGAACATACTAAGCGCTGCCGGGAAATAGGAGCGGAGATGGGTAAACAGCTTGGATCGCCAACCGTCCATAATATCTGGATTCCTGATGGTATGAAAGATACTCCCATTGACAGGTTGGCGCTCCGTAAGCAGCTGAAGCGTTCTCTTGACGAGATTTTTGCAGTAAAATATCCCAGAAAGTATCTGAAAGATTCTGTTGAAAGCAAATTGTTCGGTATCGGTTCAGAATCTATGGTGGTGGGCTCGCAGGACTTTTACCTCGGATATGCTATAAAGAACAATACCCTGATAACGCTCGATAACGGGCATTTCCATCCTACTGAACAGGTAGGGGATAAGATCTCCTCCATTCTCCTGTTCGTGGATGAGATACTCCTGCACCTCACGCGGGGCGTACGCTGGGACAGCGACCACGTTCTGACCTATAATGATGAACTACTGCTTATTACGCAGGAACTAGTACGCTCAAAGGCTCTTGATAAAGTATGCATTGGGCTTGATTTCTTCGATGCAAGCCTTAACCGTATAGGAGCATATGTAATTGGTACAAGGGCTGCCCAGATGGCTTTCCTGTATGCATTGCTTGAACCGACTGCGATGCTTGGTAAGTTTGAAGATGCAGGAAAGAACTTTGAAAGGCTTGCTTTCCTGGAATTGCTTAAATCCAAACCTTATGGCGCCATATGGGACTACTATTGCATGAAAAGCAATGTGCCAGTCGGCCAGGACTATATCGACGAGATCGTTAAGTACGAAAAAGAAGTACTTCTGAAGAGGCAGTAACAGGAAGTAAGGGCCGTCCTGGAAGTTCTTTTAACCTCAGTGATGTCCTGAGGATACACCCTTTTTAAATCTACATATTTACTTATGAAGGATGCAGTTACAGCAATATTTGATATAGGAAAGACAAACAAGAAGCTAATCCTGTTTGACAGCGATTTAAGGATCCTTTCTGAAACAGAAGGGAAATTTCCTGTGATAAAGGATGATGATGGTTTTGAGTGTGATGATATTGAGCTCATTGAGAAATGGATAGGAGAGTCCTTGTCGGTCCTTGCCAGGTCGAATAAATATGACCTGACAGCTGTAAATTTTACCACTTACGGGGCAACGCTTGTGTATCTCGATGCTGATGGTAAGAGGTTAACGCCTGTGTATAATTACCTGAAGCCAATGGATGAAATGATAGCAGAGAGGATATACAGGAAATATGGAGGAAGGGATGAATTCTGCAGGCGGACAGCTTCCCCTGCCCTGGGCATGCTTAATTCAGGATTGCAGGCTCTGTGGCTGAGGACCGAGAAGCCGGACGTGTTTGCAAGGGTAAGGCATATTCTTCATTTTCCACAATACCTGTCTTACATTATAACCGGTAAAATATATTCCGAGCATACTTCAATAGGATGTCATACTGCGCTTTGGGATTTTGATAATATGGATTACCATCCCTGGGTTGAGAACCTTGGAATAAGCATGCCTCAGCCCGTACCTATTGATACAGTAAACGAAGTCACTATAGAAGGAAAGAAAGTACGGGTAGGGATAGGAATTCATGACAGCTCTGCCTCACTGGCACCTTATTTTGCCGGAAACGATTCCGGTTTCCTGCTCCTGTCAACCGGTACATGGTGCATTAATATGAATCCCTTTAATACAGAGAAGCTTACTGCACAACAGCTTGACATGGATTGCCTTTGTTATATGAGCATAACGGGTCAGCCTGTAAAATCATCAAGGCTCTTCCTTGGACATCTGCACGAGACAGGGGTTAAAATGATCGCTGACCATTTCGGGAAACCTGTTGATTCATATAAGAAAATAAAGGCCGGAAGAAGACTGACAAATACCCTTAAAGACAGATATCAGGGGAGAAAAGTTTTCTTCATTGATGAGGCAGCTCCCAGGGAACTTGGCAGGAACATTGACCTTTTTGAGTTCGGCACAATTGAAGAAGCGTATCACCAGCTTATGAACGAACTGGGTGATCTTACCGTTGAATCCATCAATCTTGTTATACCCGCAGAGGATGAAACTGCAAACATTTATATTACCGGCGGATTTTCCAGGAACCGGTTGTTCCTGAACAGTATAACAGCTGCCTATCCGGATAAAACAGTATATTCATCAGAAATAGCCAATGGTTCCGCTCTCGGTGCTGCCTGGATCATTTCCGGATCAAAACCGGCACTTAACCTTGGCCTCACTGAATGTAAAAAATAACCGCTGATATTATTCACTTCCTGGCACAGCTTATGTTATACCGGTATCGCGAAGTGAATAATATACGACAATGAGCCGGTATATACTGCAGGACTTAAAAATGAACGATGCCAATATTATATCATCACTTGACAAACTCCTTCCAATCGCTTTAGAAACGCTGTCGGCCACCAGGCTAATGAACAGGATTGATATTAAATATGTATTCCCGGTTAAAAAAGCAGAGGATCTTATCAGGCTGGTTGATAATAAATATAAAGTTCTGGAAATAAATAAGATAAGAGCCTTCCCCTATCATACAACATATTATGATACTCCTGATTATCTGTTTTACTATCAGCATATCAGGGGTGAATTTGGAAGGCACAAGATAAGGTACAGGAGATATGAATCATTTGATACTTCATATCTTGAGATTAAAATGAAAAACAACAAAAGGAGGACCATCAAATGGCGGATTTTAAACAATCAGCTAAACAGCTCTTTCGATGATCGGGCAAAAACCTTTATTGCAAAACATTTACCTGTCGATTCAAATATTATTAAACCTGTTCTGGTAAACAGGTTTAACAGGGTAACACTTGTCGGGCAGGAACCGGCAGAACGAATAACTATTGATTACAATATTTCATATAATGAGCTGACGGGTGGCCGGGAGACAGGATTGCCTCATATTGCTGTGGTTGAAATTAAAAAGACAGGTCAGTCAATGAGTTCTGACTTTGGCATATTCCTTAAGAAGCTTGGTATTCACCCTACTGCATTCAGTAAATATTGTACAGGGAGTGCCATGCTTAATGACAACCTGAAAAAGAACATGATAAAGCCAAAACTCTTGTTATTAAAGAAATTAGAAAATGAGTACAATTAGTTTAATGTTTAGCGGTAATATTAATATCATGGGAATGGAGATAGTGAATCTGTCAAATTTCCTGGAACTTATCGGACGATTTTCGCTGAATCTGATAGTCATTCTGATCCTTGTAAGGTGGCTTTATTTTTCCACCACCAGGAGAAAAGACTATCTTTTTACTTACATCCTTATATCCAGCATTGTATTCCTGTTATGCTTCCTTCTTGAGAACGTAATGCTGCAGATCGGCTTCGCACTGGGGCTGTTTGCCATATTCGGGATAATCCGGTACCGTACACAGACTATCCCTATTAAAGAGATGACCTATCTTTTCCTGATAATAGGTATCTCGGTAATAAATGCCCTGACCAACTCCACAACAAGTCTTATCGACATAATTTTTACAAACATTGTAATTATCCTCATCACATACGGACTGGAAAAAAAGTGGTTGCTGAAGCACGAATCATCCAAGAAAATAGTATATGAAAAAATCGACCTTATAAAACCCGAAAATTCCGGAGAGCTTGTTAAAGACCTGCAGGAAAGGACAGGGATCAGGAAAATAAGCCGTGTTGAAATAAGTGAAATTGACTTCGTAAGGGATATCTGCCATCTTAAGATATTCTTTGAAACGACCGACAGGCAGGAGAACCAGGAAAACATAGTAATACACAAGAACGAAAGCGATGAGGAGTAGGAGATATTCGGTCATCTTACTGGTTTTTCTTACTGCACAGGCCATTTACAGCCAGTCGCGTGATTTTGGGATATGGTATGGTATTAATACTGAATATCCATTGAAGAAAAAGCTGGAAATTGATCTGTCAACAATGTTACGAACATTCAGTGATGCATCAAGAATCGATGAATTTTTTCTTGAAGGAGGACTCTCATACAAGGTCAGTAAGTATTTATCCCTGGCTGCATCATACCGGATTACCGATAACCTTGATGACAATGATGAGTTCCATGTCAGACATAAGCTTATGACAGACATTAAAGGCAGCGGTGATATCGGTGATCTTGCATTTACGGCACGACTGAGGTTTCAGAGACAGGACAAGACATATTTTGAAGATAAAGACGACGAGATACCTGATTATTACGGCAGGATCAGGTTAAAAACAGAATACAAAACGCCTTCATTCCCGGTGAATCCTTATATAGCGTTTGAGACTTTCTGCAGGATGTTTGAGGATACGAGGAAGCGTTTCGACAAGAATCGTTTTTCATGTGGACTGGAATATAAAATTAATAAGCAGCATTCTGTTGAGGTTCAATATATGTTCCAGCGCGATTTCATACCGGATCTTGCCGATATTCAGATACTGGCAATTGAATACAAATTTAAGTTTGGCGCCGGATCAAAAGAGAAGGATCAGCCGGTTATTTGAAATCGAATCCGCAATCCGCAATCAATACAATCGTTCACCCAGGGCTGCCTTCAGCTTATAGCCGCTTGCCGCAAAATCAATCTTTGCCTTCAGCAGCATAAGACTGCTTTCAGAAACCGCAGTACTTGCATCAAGAAGGTCAAGATTGGTAATGGTGCCCGATTTGAAACTTGTCTCGGCCAGGGAATAGGCTTCCCTTGCCTGGGCAAGCTGAAGTTCAGACTGGCCGATTTTCCTTCCGGCAGCAAAATAATATGCTTCGGCTTCGTATATTTCGTTGGAAACACTGCGTTTTGCCGTTTCTGATTCATACTTAAGTGATGTTATGGCTGACCGGGCCTGAGAGAGGTTATACCTGTTCTTGTTGCCATCGAAAAGAGGGATCCTGATCCCCAGTCCTATAACATAATTCGGTCTGATCCTTCCAAGATCGGGAACATATCCGTTCTTGGCGCCTCCGGAGGCTATCATGCTTACCAGTGGCTTATTCTGCAACTTAATAAAGTCATATCTCATTTCTGCAAGCGACTCTTTTCTGTCATACATCAATATTTCGTCCCTGTTATGATATGCATAAGATAACAGGGAATCCTGCGGGATAAACGGTGCATCAATTGCCAGTTCATTTTTTACAAGAGGATCACTGCCCTGTTCATTGCCGAGCAGGGAATTTAGAGAGGCACGCAGTGCCTTAAGAGAGGCTTCCAGGTCGACTTTCTGGCTTTCTGCAGCAGATATCCTGACTAAGGTTGCAAGTACCTGGTATTCGGTGGCAGATCCCGTCGACTTCATTTTCTCAACATAATCAAGATGTTTGTTCAATACATCTATCTGCTGATCTTTTATTCCTATAGCAGCCTGAAGAAAAACGAGAGTATAGTAGTTATTAACGGCATAGAGGGCCAGTCGTTGTTTTACCTGTTCGAGTGCCTGCTCACCGACTTCCCTTGCACTGTTTTCAATTTCGACATTCTGTCTTGTGCGGCCGAAATCGTATACAACCTGCCTGTAATTGACTGATGCGGAGTAGTTGTTCTCCGGGAACAGCTGAAATGTTCCCATGTCGGGAATTGTAAGTTTTGTTACAGGTCCTATGTTTGAATAGTTGGCTGTCATATCAACCTCGGGATAATAACCTGTTCCTGCAAGGGCTATCCTCGCATCGGCATTATTCAGTGTCTCTTCAGCTGCCCTGACGGAAGGGTGTCCTGTAACAGCTATCTCAATGATATTCTTCAACGATAAGGAATCGGCAAAAGTAGTCTTCTGTGATGTGGTACCAACCTGTCCTTCCATTGTGTTATTCACAAGATGAAGGAATATTATTATCCGGATCAGTGATCTCTTAACTTTGTGGTTGTTCATTTGCCTTTTTTATATTAGGTTTTTGCTTTTTTGTGTGGAGGAAAATTATCGGGATACCTCCCATGAGAGTTATGATGCCTGCAAGCAGAAAATCATCATTGATCCCCTGGATATATGATTGCTTATTTATATTAGACATAAGCAATGCCTGACTCTGCCTGACGGCATTGGAAGGTGAAGCACCTGCCTCATACTGGATGTGATATTTCATTTTGCCGATGGTCTGCTGATAGACTACCGAGCCCGGTTTTACGGCACCTCCGTAAAGCTGCCCATAATAGCTTACTCTTGATGTAAGGAGAGTGGCAAGAAGTGCTACGCCGAGGCTTCCGCCAAGCTGCCTGATGGAATTAGTAATGGCTGACGCCTGCGCCATTTTCTCACGAGGTATTTCCAGGAGTGAAACTGTTGTCAGCGCCGTGAACATAAGTCCCATAGCCACACCTCTGAGATATAACGACAACATTATATAGTCTCTTTCCGTAAGCCACGATAGTCTTGAATTCAGGTAGAAGCTGAAGGCAAAAAGTATGACTCCTATGAACAATGGAAGTTTTGGATTAATCCTGTCAGATATCCTTCCTGAAACGGGCGCTGTAATACCCTGTATTATGCCAACAGGAAGAAAAACAGCACCGGACTGCAGGGCT
>CAYQBZ010000136.1:5212-8391 GCA_964415855.1 uncultured Rikenellaceae bacterium | reverse complement strand
AGTATATTGATAAGGTTAAGACAAGAGAGATACATGATCCTGTGTTTAACTTTCAAATATCCAATGACTTTCATCCATCAAAGATCATTAAGAATTATCTTGAGGGTGATAAGGCCTCAAATGAATATGCTGTATTGCTTAAGTGGGATAATATTTACTATGAAAAGCCATCAGATAAGATTGCAAAGACTAAATCTATGGTCAGGCTTGGCTTGATTCAGTGGCAGATGCGACCCTATGCAAAACTTGACGATGTAATGCAACAAGCTGAATTCTTCATTGACGCTGTTTCAGGGTACCGTTCCGATTTTGCTCTTTTCCCGGAATTTTTCAATGCACCTCTGATGGCTGATTACAACCATCTTTCTGAACCTGAGGCTATCAGGGAACTTGCCAAATACACGTCAATAATAATTGAAAAGTTTTCAGCTCTTGCAATATCTTACAATATTAATATCATAACCGGCAGCATGCCTGAGATAGTTGACAACAGGCTTTACAACATTGGCTGCGTCTGCAGGAGGGACGGGACAGTTAAAAGATATGAGAAATTGCATACAACGCCCGATGAAGTGAAGGTCTGGGGCCTGGAAGGAGGGAAAAAACTGGAGGTAATTGAAACTGACTGTGGGAAGATTGGAGTGCTTATCTGTTATGATATTGAATTTCCTGAACTAAGCAGACTACTTGCTGATTCCGGGATGAATATTCTGTTTGTACCTTTCCTGACAGATACCCAGAATGGTTTTTCCAGGGTAAAAAGCTGTGCCAGAGCACGGGCAATTGAAAATGAGTGTTATGTTGCCATGACCGGCTGTGTGGGAAACCTGCCAAAGGTTCATAATATGGACATAAATTATGCCCAGGCTATGGTTTTTACTCCATGCGATTTTGCTTTCCCCGCAGAAGGAATCAAAGCAGAAGCAACTCCGAATACTGAAATGATACTTATTGCTGATGTAGATATTGACCTGCTGAGGGAACTGAATCAGTATGGTAGCGTGAGGAACCTGAAGGACAGGCGGAAAGACCTGTATGAAGTAATGCGTAAATAACTGTAAGATTCGACGACACTATGAAAAAATGCTCAGGATTCTTTTAATTAAGGTGTTGCTTGCCAGCAGCATTGTCACGGGATTCAGTTCACTGGTCTCCTGTTCTTCCGATCCTCCGGTAACGTTAACGGAAGATGGAGAAACATTTATACTGGATAACGGTATCCTGACAGCACCGGCTTATGTATCACCCAGTCAGGCCGGCATGCAGCCCGCACAGGTAACCGACTGACAGCGTGATGCTAAATTCTACCAGTTCTGGACACCCGGCAATGCGAACGGAACATTCGAAATCAGTAAAGTGCGCCCGGGACGCTATACCTTACACGCGTTTGCCGAAGGGGTGCCTGGTGAATTTATCACGACTGATGTTATCGTGGAAAAAGGGAAGCTTCTCGACCTGGGGAAACTTAGCTGGACACCGCTGCGTTACGGAAAACAAGTATGGGACATCGGTATCCCAAACAGGAATGCTTCTGAATTTTTCATGGGAAACGATTATATACGTTTGGAGCTGGATGAAGCAGCGGGATTGGAGGGATTGCAGGACTGAGACACTGAAGGACTTCACTTTTATCTTCTTACTCCTTGCTGAAGATATATTCCTCCTTATCTATCTCAACAAGGAACCTTGACGGCAGGTGGAAAATTGCATCGTAGGAATAGATATTGAGAGGGAAAGTGATATATAGTTCTTCTTTGGCCCTGCTGCAAGCCACATAGAATAACCTGCGCTCCTCTTCCATCTCTTCAATATTTGTCGCCCTGTTGGAGGGGAACATGCCTTCAAGAGCATGCGGGATGAACACCGCATACCATTCGAGTCCTTTGGCAGAATGGACAGTGGAAATGGTAACCTTACCGCTCTCCTCCCCTTCATCAATCAGTGGGTGGGTCTGGTCTGCCACTCTTTTCGAGGGCGGATCAAGGGCAAAATCAGAAAGGAACCTGTCCAGCTCCTTATACTTCTTTGAGAGATCCTTCAGGACAATAATATCCTGCATCCTGATGTAGTAATCATCTGCTCTTTCCTTAAGTATCGGAGAATAGTAATCTATAATGATCTCTATCTTCTGAGTAAGGGAAAGTTCAGGCTGACTGGCTTTTGATAACATTTTGCCCAGCATAAGTAATTCGGAATAGAACTTTCTATGCCTGAAGGTCTCAAATGAAAAAGGATCAGCGCTGTTCCTGAAATCATTAATGACCCCCCCGGCAGTTATCTGGCCTACTCCACCGATATATTTAAGTACCCTGTGCCATGCAACCGCATCTGCAGGATTGAAGGTTATCCTCAGATAAGAAATGATGTCCTTGATGTGCATCCTTTCATTGAACCGGAATCCTCCCACTACAACATAGGGAATCCCTCTCTTGCTCAGCTCAGCCTGGATATACCTGTTGTGCCAGTCGGCCCGGTTAAGAACAGCTATCTCATTTAAAGGGATATCCTGTTCGCTCAGCTCCATTATACTGTCAACAATGAAAACAGCCTCTTCCTGCTGGTCATATACTCTTCTTACCAGAGGAATGGTCTGCCTGGAATTCCTGGTGAAAAGCTTCTTTTTATACCCTATCCTGGCATTACTTATTATCGAATTTGTGAAATCCAGTATCTTCTGGTTACTCCTGTAATTCTCCTCTATTTTAACCACAACGCACTCGGGGTATGTGCCTGGAAACCTTAATATATTTTCATAGTTTGCTCCCCTGAAGGCATAAATACTCTGGGAATCATCGCCGACAACCATTATCCTTCTGTGCTTCTGAGCAATGAAATCTACTATTTCCTTTTGCACAATGTTAGTATCCTGGAATTCATCCACCATAATATACCGGTACTGGTTCTGAAGAATCTCGCGGAACCTGGGATCATCCCGAAGAGCATCCCTTAAGATCTCCATCAGGTCATCAAAGTCAAATAACCTGCTGAGGGTTTTATATTTTGTATAACCGCTGTAGATCAGTTCAATATCAGGAATGAAATCTTTCAATCCGGTATACTGATTGTGAATGATCGAGCTTATCGTGGTATTCTTATTCCTTGAATATGAAATGATATCAAATATCCTTGATTTCCCCGGAAATTTCTTGTCCTTGGTATTGAATTTAAGATCTGTCCTG
>CAYQBZ010000136.1:0-5202 GCA_964415855.1 uncultured Rikenellaceae bacterium | reverse complement strand
TTGAATTATAAATTCCATTTTATCATTTCTATTTACAATCTTCCTCTATCTTTCTTCTAAGATTTTCAGCTTTTTCTTTTAAATTAGGTATCTTTCTGCAAATAGTTTCTAATTCTTGCCATCTTGGATGTTTTATAAGTTCCATTTTAGCAGGAAGATTAAGCAGGTTGCAGTATTTTCGGAGTATATTGACTGCAAAGGAATGAAAAGTACCTCCCGATACGTTCCCTGCTTTCTTGTCCCTAAGAAGTGTTTCCACCCTCTCCAGCATCTCCCTCGATGCCTTACGGGTAAAAGTCAATAATAAAATGTACCGTGCATCCACACCTCTCTCAATTAACCAGGAAACCCTGTATACTATTACCCTTGTCTTTCCGCTGCCGGCACCTGCTATAACCAGTACAGGCTTTTCGGTTGTGGTCACTGCTGCAAGCTGTGACGGATTGAGGTCAAATGTGTAATTGACTTTGTATTTTCCCCTATCTTCCTTCGGCAAGGTAGCCGGAACAATATTCTTCTCTTCTATCGATTTGGCAATAATGTTAAGCTCTGCTATTTTCTCCTCCAGTTCCGGGGCCTGTTCAACTTCCGGATATTCCGACCAGTCTGTTGAATGAATATCATCGGGGTCATCAGCACCGTAATGCTGATGCATCGATACCTCTCCCGTTATCTGTTTCAGGAAATTATCCAGTATATCCGTGCGGGAAACGTTCTCATCCGGCTCGTTTTTTTCAATCCTCCTTATCGATCCTCCTGTCCTGTTTCCTGGTGGCTCTTTCTTATCCTTATGTTCTTCTGCTGATTCTGTCATCTTCCCTGATTAAAATCTGATCATTCTTCACATTGAAATATAGTAATAATATTGATTCTGCAGCTAACCGTAACGCAGGATAATTTAAAAGATTCATGTTCGACGCATGGTTTAGAAGTACGGGTTACGGATTACGATTCATGATGTACAGGTTCTCATGCACGATGAACCATGCTAAATATACAAATCAGGTTCTAATATATGAACCAGGCGTCCTGCGTCCTGCGTCCTATTTTTTCATACCTTTATGCTCTAACTGACCTGTTGCAAAGATTGTACTTATGAAAAGAACTCTGAGAAATCTGCTTGTCCTGGCGCTTGCAACTGCAGCCCTTAACCAGGTTATTGCACAGAAAGGTGTATATACAACCAATAGTGGTATGACAATAGGATTTGGACTGGGAGGATCGTACCAGCAATCTGATATTGCCAATTCGAGAGGCGCCGGTTTTGATTTTACACTCGGAAGTCATTTATATAAGAAGGAAAGTGCCTTTCTGGCAGTTGACTGGAAGTTCCGCTTCCTTGCAGGTGAGAACAGGGCTCATGATCACAGGATGAATGTTGATACCACCTATAATAACATTAAGTTTGACTTTTTCACATACGATCTTGAGCTTGGGCTGACCCTTAACCGCTTGAGGGAACGCACCCGGATCGTGATAACAGGTTTTGCAGGTGCAGGAATAACACACGGGAGGACTTTTACCGACCTGTATGATGCGAATGGTGACCTTTATGATTACACAGTCATCAATCCTAACCAGGGCAGATCGCTGGTATATGCCGACTTGCTGAGCCTGTCGGATAATGATTACGAGACACAACTGGTCAACAAGGCTACAATTATGCCAACCCTTGGTGTTTACATTGGTTATCAGCTTTCACGCAGTTTCTTCCTGGGCATAGAACATAAAACAAACTTCTCTCTTACCGAGCATAACAGCATCGTGGGGATCGACCTGGATAATAAGGTCCTGCCACGATCGATGAAGGACATGAACCATTACACAACACTCGGTTTTAAGTGGATACTGGGAGGCAGATCAAACCGCTCATATGGCAGGAGCACATATTCAGGGATGAATACAACAACTACCACAACAACCAGGCCGCCTGTAACAAGGGAAAGGCCTGTCATCAACCCCGCACAGGTAGTCAATGTACCTCCTCCTGTTGTTGTAATTACTGTTCCGGCAGGCAACACATATTCCACAAGTTCCGGAAGATATGACATATCCGCCCGTGTACAGAACGTCAGAAGCAGGCAGGATATCCGGGTGTTACTTAACGGCACCAATATTCCCTTTGAATACAATCCGGGTACCGGTATCGTCACATCATCATTAACCCTTGCTGATGGCACTAACAGCCTTGCAATTACCGGTGTAAACACATCAGGCAGCGCAAGGGACGATGCTGCCATAATCTACAGCAGACCTGCACGGAGTGCCCCACCCCGCGTCAGATTCATCAGTCCTCCCGCGCCTGTTACAGTTGAAAAGAATGTATTTGGAATAAGTGCACAGACAGTAAATGTAAGGGCATGGCAGGATGTTACAGTAACCATCAACGGTATCAGTACAAGCAACTTCGCCTTCAGCAATGAAGGAATGGTAACAATAAACATAGGCCTGAAAGAAGGAGCTAATATAGTTGAGGTCTCCGGGAAAAATGAATCCGGTTCAGCGACTGAAAGAACAACAATCACCTGCACCATACCGGTGAAACCAGAAACACTGATTGTAAATACTGTCACGCCGGTTACCGTACCTGACAAACCAGCCGGGTCTTCGCAGGAGACCAAACCCTGCCCCATTCCTGTTCTGAGCCTAAGTGTCGTAGCAATTAACCGGGCTGATGCCACACATGAAATGAAAGGTACTGTCCGCAACGTGAAAAACAGGAGTGATATTAAGATTACTGTTAACGGAAGTCCTTTTGACGGATTCCAGTTTGTACCCAACACCGGTGCTATAAGTGCAGATTTTAAATTCAATCCCGGTTCCTACACAATAATGGTAAGTGTTAAAAACGAGTGTGGTGATGATTCAGAGACCAGTACTGTGGTTATGAAAGAGGAAACAGCCTGTGGAGTAAGGATCAATCCGGGGAATTCCCCGTGGCAATTCTGCCTCGTTACACCTGACGGCACTTTCAACAGGGAGAGCCTTGAAAATAATAATTTTAGCTATTCCGGTCCGGCTACCAGCCTTTTCTTCATGTCTATTGCCGGGGGTGGCGATGCTACAGTGAACGGCAAACCATACAGCATGAGATCGGGACAATACTACCTGTTTACCGGAAACATCACAGTGACTGTAAGTACTAAAGACCCGGGCTCGATGGGACAATGGTCGGTATGCATCATTGTCGATAAAGTGCCTGCTTACGGAAATGGGAACAACCGGCCCAAAAGTCCATGCGAGGAAGTCAGGGAAGAGAGTGTATCTAAAAGACCTTTGACCCCAAAAAAACAGTAAAGTACCATATCAGTACCTGAACCGCAAAATAATACCCGTCCCGGTATTATGAAGTGGAAAGAGATTTCTTAATTTTGTTGTTTACAAAAGAAACTAATATGACTCAGGAAGAAAGGGATGCTATAAGGGATCATATCAGGAATGAAATATCAATCCTGGAAGGATCAGTCATCACGCTCACTGAACTGATAAGTTCCGAAGTTCAGTCAGATGCCAACGACTGGTTCACCTCTAAGGAGAGCAATCCCTCAAAGGAGATAAACGAACTGGCCCTGGAAAAAGCCAGGCAGAGAATAATTATTCTGAATGATGTTCTCAGAAGAATCGATAGTCCTGAGTACGGAATCTGCATAAAATGTAAGAAACCTATTCCTTTTGAAAGGATGAAAGCGATTCCTTCAACGACACGTTGTATCTCGTGTTAGCAAAAACGAATCTTAATAATCATTAAGCCGGATACTTGTTGCCGGAAAAAAGAAATCACCGGGAAGGTGAAACGAGCGAGGTTCCGTTTTCATTCTGTACCCGGTGATCGCTGGATTGGTCTCCAATCTCCCTTAAATCCCATTATGAACTAAAAATTATTCTTATGAGCATCTGTAAGATCGGAAACAACTGATGCATAATATGATTCTAAATAGTATTCTGCCCCTTGAAAATCCTGGAATTATCAACAGTTTCAAGGTGTCCCTGCCATGTAAGCTCACCTGGCCCCAATCCCGTGATTGTTGCAGTAGCATGATTGTCGGCAGTGACAGTAAGAAAAACATCATAATGACCTATATTTGTTAACAGGCCAAAATTCAGAGTATAACTCAACCTCTTAGGATTTTTTATTACTTTCCAGCTACCTATGCTACCCTCAGCTGTTACGCCTCCAACTCCGTTATATCCTCGTCCTGTCGGTGTACCAGTCTGGAGCACACCATTTGTTTCGTTAACTTTTATAAAATTCAGATCCGGCATAACAGGTATTCTCGTACCATATTTATCCTGCAACCAGTCTGCTTCCAGTACGAAGCTCCGCGCCTGAAAAAGGGAATCCATGATATAATAGTTCTGTGTCATCTGGGCCTCTCTGACCTCTTTCTTTTCCCTGCGGTTTAATTTAGTATCCTGGGCATTTCCGTTTACAAAAATCCAGGTAAGTCCAAATACAAGAAAGAGGCTCATCATTGCTTTAAATTTCATTGTTTTCATAACCTCTTATTTTTAGTTTATTAATACTTTTACCTTAAGTCTATATAGTGCAAATCGTATACCATACCGGGGAATATCACTCCATGGATGTCAATATTTAACATAATATTAAGATTTATGATTGTTTTTGAGATATATGTTAAAATTAAACCCCTAAAACCATTACAAATGGAGTGTAATGGAAAAAGGGTGTTCGGAAGAGTATTTACTTTGTCGCAAAGGAAATTTATTTAAATTGCTTCTTATGAAAATACAATTCATCACCATAATTGTCTTGTGTTCAATAATGCTGAACCTCTCAGAACAACAGGGAAAACCTACTGATAACCTGGTGATTAAAACAGAGATGGGAGATATCTATGTACATGTGGACCTGCAAAAATGCAAAGATGCTTTGGAAGATCCTGGAGATGACTGATAATCATTATTATTGGAGTCACAGGTTACCTGCCAATCTCTGAACAAAAACGGAAGTTTTTATCCGCCGGCGCTAAAGGCCCTTGCGGGTTTCTTTTAAACTGATGCTTATTTATTGTTCCAGGTCTTTCAATGTAACAATCTGGAAAACGATGCCCTGGTAAGGAGAGGTTTCCCCAGCTTCATAAAGGCACCCGATATCACCCGATCTCATCTTTGTAAGATCAGAGTAGGCTGACGGACCGGCATGCAGGACTTTAGCTACCGGCCAGCTCATTCCCTCATCAT
>CAYQBZ010000135.1:0-8407 GCA_964415855.1 uncultured Rikenellaceae bacterium | reverse complement strand
ACCCTTTGACTTTGACGGAGAGGAAGTCCTGAAGAAGTATAATGACAGGTTCTTCTTCTTTGAGAAAAATCTGGTACCACGTACCACCCGATCATTATCTGTCGATCTGCCTACCTCAATTAAAAGGATGAAGCAAAAAGAAAGGATACAGTCGAAGCTGCCGGGAAAAGATTGCGGGCTGTGCGGTGCTCCGGGATGTGAGACTTTTGCGGAAGACTGTGCAAGAGGTGAAGCGGCGATAACCGAGTGTTACTTTTTCAGAGGTTCCTCGAAATAAAAAGATATTATGGGAGAAACAAGAGAATTACTTATTGACATTAACAGTTTTCCGGTTGAGGAAGGAAGCCTGATTCCACTTCTTCAGGAGGTCCAGGCAAGGCATGGATATCTAAAGGAAGAGGTGGTGGAAGAAATTGCCGACTATCTCGGAATGACTTCAAGCCAGGTATTTGGTGTAGCTTCATTCTATTCCCAGTTCCGTTTTACTGAACCCGCCTTACATTCAATCTGTGTCTGCCTCGGCACGGCGTGCCATGTAAGCGGAGGTGAAACCCTGGTTGAGGCATTTGAACGTGACCTTGATGTAAGTCCGGGTGAAAGCACTGCTGATCATAAATTTGACCTTAACAGGGTAGCATGTCTGGGATGCTGTGCCTTAGCTCCTGTTGTTAAGATTGACAATGATATTTACAGCAAGGTTGGAGTGGTTAAATTAAAGGAAATATGGAGCAGCTATGAATAGCTTTACCGAACTGAAGAAAAAAAGTGTGGCTGACTGGGATGGTTTGATCAGTATGGCTGATCCGGTAATATACCTGGGTATGGCATCGTGTGGAAAAGCAGCAGGAGCTGACAGGATCAGGGAGGTTGTAGTTGAAACACTTAAACGCAATAAGCTCTCCGCAAAGATTGTCGAGGTCGGCTGTATCGGAACCTGTTATCTGGAGCCTATAATGGATATAACTGCACATGGCAACCCGAGACTTTCTTTTGGCAACCTCGATGAGCATACAGCAGAACTTATTATCCATAAATACCTGGTTAAGAAGGAAATTTTCAACAGGAAAGTGCTCGGCCATCTGGGCAGTGAGTCTTTCGACGGGATACCGCGCTTTTTCGAACAACCAATGTTAAGTTCTCAGGTTCGTATCGTGACAAAAAACTGTGGTTTGATCGATCCTGAGAATATCTGGCACTATATCGCCAACGATGGCTACCAGGGCCTCAATATTGCACTTGGTAAATCTCCTGAAGAGATCATCCAGGAGGTGTATGAGTCAGGTCTGAGAGGCAGGGGAGGTGCAGGTTTCCGGACAGGAATTAAATGGCGTACATGCCGCGGGACTGAATCGAATGAGAAATACCTTATCTGTAATGCTGATGAGGGTGACCCTGGTGCCTTTATGAACAGACTGCTCATTGAAAGTGATCCGCATGCCGTGCTTGAAGGCATGGTTATAGCCGCATATGGAATAGGTGCAGCCAATGGTTATGTCTACATACGTGCTGAATATCCACTTGCAATAAAACGACTGCGAAATGCCATTGACCAGATGCGCGAATACGGGCTTTTAGGTAAGAACATCCTGGGATCTGATTTTTCGTTTGATATTAAGATAAAGGAAGGTGCAGGTGCCTTTGTATGCGGAGAGGAGACTTCCCTTATTCATTCTATTGAAGGGAAACGAGGTATGCCTAGGACCAGACCCCCTTTCCCGGCTGTAAGCGGACTGCACGGGAAGCCGACCATTATAAATAATGTTGAAACATTGGGTACAGTCCCGCACATTATAAGGAACGGATCACAATGGTACAGGCAATATGGTATCGATAATAATTGGGGGACAAAAACCTTCTCCCTTGTTGGCAAGATAAGACGTACAGGTCTTATTGAAGTGCCGCTTGGAACCACTCTCCGGAAGATTATTTTTGACATTGGTGGCGGAACACAGAAACCGTTCAAGGCAGTCCAGACCGGGGGACCGTCAGGTGGCTGTATCCCAAGGGAACTGCTTGATACGCCTGTGACATACGAGACACTTGCCTCTGCAGGATCAATAATGGGATCGGGAGGTCTGATAGTGATGGACCAGGATACCTGTGTTGTTGATGTTGCCAGGTACTTCCTCGACTTCATACAGAAAGAGTCGTGCGGCAAATGTACTCCGTGCAGGGTGGGAACACGTCACATGGTCGAGATACTTGAAAAGATTTGTGATGGTCAGGCTGAACCGGCATATCTCGATAAGCTGGAATCGCTGGCGAAGCTTGTTAAATCAACTTCCTTATGCGGATTGGGACAAACAGCGCCAAATCCTGTTCTTTCCACACTCCGATATTTCAGAAATGAATATATAGAACATGTAAACGATTATTATTGCCCGGCACTGGTTTGCCGTTCACTGATCGAGTATGTTGTTGTTAAGGAGAAGTGTACAGGTTGCCAGCGATGTGTTTCTGTTTGTCCAACCGGAGCGATTACAGGACCCCGTTCCGAGCCACATAACCTCGACAGTGAAAAATGTATCAAATGCCGGGCATGTTATGAGATCTGCCGTTTTGATGCCATAGCAGGGAATGCAATTGAGATAACATCAAGAAAAGAAGCATGAAAATAGAGATAAATAATAAGGAATATAATACAGGCAATGCACTTACAATCCTTGAAGTAGCCAGCCAGAACGGTATTTATATCCCTTCACTGTGTGCCCACCCCGAACTGACTCCCTACGGAGGATGCCGGCTCTGCATTGTTGAAGTCGAAGGCAAAAGGGGATACCCAACAGCCTGTACCACCCTGCTGGAAGACGGAATGGTAGTCAGAACAGAAACACAGGTGCTGCAGGAAATGCGGAAAGAGCTGATACAGATGATCCTGAGTGAGCATACCTCAGCATGTCTTGTATGTGATGAGGTAAACGGATGTGGAGGATTCCAGGAAACAATAAGGAAAGTCGGGGTAACCACTGGCTGCCGCTGGTGCCCGAAAGATAAAGACTGTGAATTACAGAAAGTGGTTAATTATCTCGATATACATGAACTGACATTACCGGGACTCTACAGGGCTGTGCCGGTTGAGAAGTATGATCCCTTCTTTGACAGGGACTATAACTTATGCATATATTGCGGACGCTGCGTAAGGATATGTACTGAACACAGGAAAAGCAATGTGCTGGCGTTAAGGCAGAGAGGCAACAAAACTACCATAGGTCCTGCATATGAAGATTCACACATTGATGCAGATTGTGAGTTCTGCGGAGCATGCGTCTCGGTTTGCCCTACAGGTGCCATGTCGGAAAAGAGCCGCAAATGGTGGGGAATTCCTGAGGAATTTAAACCTTCTGTCTGTCCGCTGTGCAGCCTCAATTGTGATCTGCAGGCTATAACACTTAAGAATAAAATTGTTGGCACACTTCCTCCGGGGGAGCCACACCAGTCAGGCGGTGAACTATGTGTTAAAGGACGTTTCTGCCTTAGTGAACTGGTAAACAGGACTGAAAGGATACAGGAGCCGCAATTCCTTTATCCTGAAGGATATGGCTTTGTCTCATGGGATCTCGCAATACAAAAGGCCGGGGAGATACTTAATTCAGTGGCACATGGGAGATCCGCCATGTTCATTTCACCATGTCTCACCCTTGAAGAAATATCTGCTGCCGGACTCTTCGCCGGGAAGGTGATGAAAACAACAGCTATTACCTCCTCATGCATGGTATCTGATCTTATGGCATATATGGACATGGCCTGGGATTCATCCGAAGTGAAGGAGATTAATAAGGAATCAGTGATCGTGTCATTCTTCCTGAACGGAAATTATAATTATGCACCGCTGACCATGGCTGTAAAAACAGCTGCTGAAGGCGGAGCAAGATATTTCCAGGCAGGATGGATAAAAGATACCACCTCCAGGTTCGCAAGAAAAAGACTTATCCCCGAACCAGGGAAAGAGACTGATTTTTTTGACCGGATAATCTCCTGCCTTGAAACAGGTAAAAAGATTCCGGGAGAGATACAGGAGATGGCAGATGCACTCAGACAGAGTAAAGATAATGTGATCATTGTCTCTCCTGAGATAATGTCGTTTAACAATTGCCGTGAGCTTCTGGACAGGATCAAAAAGATCAGAACCATGACAGGGGCAAAACTGGTAATGCCAAACCAGTACGCCAATCTATATGGATTGTTGTCGCATGTTAAAATAAAATCCCTTGATGATGTAAACAATATGATCCGGAGAGGAGAGATGGACCTGCTCTGGTTTGTAGGCGACGTGCCATATTCCGTCAGACCTGAGGTTAAATATGTTTTTTATCAGAATGCATTTCCCGCACCTCCCGGCTTAAAGCCCGATCTCCTGTTGCCGACAACTATATGGGGGGAGACCGGTGGATCATATATGGGTCTTAAAGGAAATATCAAAACAGCACCGGATATTGCGGAACCGCACAGGTATGAATTACCTAACGAGGAGATACTGGCAAAAATAGGAAATGAATTGAAGATACGGTATAAACTGCCTGGTCTAAAGAAGATGGATATGTCAGGAGCGAAGAAAGACAGTTTTATACCTGAGGCAGGTAAGGCCGGAAGAGGCAAAATATCTTTCGGGAAGAACGGTTATACACATACTTTGATCCAGGAAAAGAATCCGCATGTTTTCTGCAACCTGAGCCTGAGCGAGGGACTGACGGGTTTTCATGATCTGGTTAAGCAGGGAGAGATTGTCATGAGTCCTCATGATGCCGGGAAGCTCGGGATTAAAAGCGGTGATGTCGCCAGTGTAATGTCAGATGACGAAGAGAAAAAGTTCAAAGTCAGGATACGAAAGAATATTATGAAAGGTTTTCTGTACCTGGTAACAGATCATGGAAAGACAGAATTTATAAATAATCCGTGTCCTGTAAAAATAAGGAGGGAAAATGTTTGAGATTGTCGATAGAAAAATGATCGTTCCAAACCTGCATCTTCTGGTGATACGGGCTCCGGAAGTCATAGAGGAGATCCAGCCCGGCCAGTTTGTTATCGTACATGCCGGCGAAGGTGCGGAAAGAATACCTCTTACAGCTGCCGACTGGGACAAGGAGGAGGGGACTCTGACAATTGTCTTCATGGAGGTTGGAACCTCAACAGGAATGCTGGCAATGCTTAACCCTGGCGATAAGATCCCTACAGTGGTGGGTCCGCTTGGCGTACCCCTGGAGATAGATAGTTTCGGGACCGTATTATGTATTGGCGGTTGTTTTGGCATGGCTTCTATCTACCCGGTTGTCAGGGCCTTGAAAGAGAAAGGTAATCACGTCGTTACTATTATGGAAGGAAGGAGCAGGTATCTGCTCTACTGGGAAGATAAGCTCTCAGCGTACAGCGATAAAATAATCAAACTTACACGGGACGGAAGTTATGGATATAAAGGTCATATAAATAAAGGTGATGATATTATAAGGGAGATTGGGATCAAACCCGACAGAATTATCGCCAACGGATGCACAACACTTTCCTACATGACTACACAGCAATATTCGCATTATAATATACCGGTCATAGTCACTCTGAACACGATCATGATTGACGGTACCGGGATGTGCGGAGTCTGCCGTTGTACAGTGGAAGGCAAGATGAAGTTTGCCTGTGTGGACGGCCCCAGTTTCGACGGACGCTTTGTCGATTGGGACGAGTTAGCGAAGAGAAGGAAACAATATATTGGAGAAGAAGCATTTCTAGTTCATCATTCAGGTTGCGGAAGAAAATAATATGCCAGAAGAAAAAGAAAAAAAGAAATTAAGACCCGACAGGGTTGATATGCCTAAGCAGCCTGACTTCATAAGGCGCAGGAATTTTGAAGAAGTTGCTCTGGGTTATACTGTCGGGAATGCCATTGAGGAAGCTTCACGCTGCCTTCAGTGTAAAAAGCCCTTATGTGTGGATGGATGTCCTGTTGAAATAAATATACCGGGGTTTATCCAGTGCATAAAAGATGAGGACTTTGCCGGATCAATAAAGATCCTTAAGGAGAAAAACTGTCTGCCTGCTGTTTGCGGAAGAGTCTGTCCCCAGGAGGAGCAATGCGAAATAAAGTGTATCCTCGGTAAGAAAGGAAAGCCTGTGGCAATCGGGCGTCTTGAAAGATTTGCAGCGGAATGGGAAGCAGCACAGGACCATGTGGAAATACCTGAAATAAAGCAGAAAACAGGTAAGAAAATAGCTGTTATCGGGTCAGGTCCTGCCGGAATAACTCTTGCAGGTGATATGATACTCCAAGGCCATGAGGTCACAATGTATGAAGCACTCCATGAGCCGGGAGGAGTATTGACATATGGGATACCGGAGTTCCGTCTCCCAACAAGGATAGTCAGAAGGGAGATCGATTATTTGCAGAAATTAGGAGTAAAACTTATCTGTAACTATGTGGTCGGAAAGACTAGATCGTTACAAAAACTGATGGAAGATTACGATGCTGTTTTCCTGGGGACCGGTGCCGGGCTGCCCTGGTTCATGGAAATACCAGGGGAGAACCTGAATGGTGTATATTCTGCAAATGAGTACCTGACCAGGATTAATCTGATGCGGGGATTTCAATATCCGAAAACCTACACACCTGTAATAAAACATAAAAAAGTGGCTGTTGTGGGAGGAGGTAACGTGGCAATGGATTGTGCAAGGACAGCTCTCAGGCTGGGAGCAGAAGAGGTCTGTATCGTTTATCGTAGATCTGAAGCTGAATTGCCTGCCAGGAGGGAGGAGTACGAAAATGCAGTGGAGGAGGGAGTGATTTTTAATTTTCTGACACTTCCAGAGAAATTGATAGGTGACGAGAACGGGTGGCTGACTGAGATTGAATGCAGCAGGATGGAGCTTGGAGAACCAGATCAGTCAGGTAGAAGACGTCCTGTCCGGGTAGATGGTTCTGAATTTAAAATGCCTATGGACGCATGTATTATTGCTATTGGTAACAGTCCGAATCCGATAATACCAAATACAACATCCAATCTTGAGGTAAGCAAGAGAGGAACAATAGTGGTTGATGAGGAAACAGGTAAGACATCAATTGATAAAGTATGGGCAGGTGGTGATATTGTAACCGGGGCTGCCACTGTTATCCTTGCAATGGGAGCCGGGAGAAAGGCTGCACGTTCGATGCATGAGTACCTGATGAGCACCTGACTCTGCTTTCAGAACTTTCAGTTTCATAAAAATCTTATACTTTTACGGATATAAGACTTATTTATATCATTCCCCTTTTTGCCATGTTATATCCCGATCCGAATTATTTTGATTACTGTGCTTCCGCACCTCCGTACGAGGTCGCTTTGGAGAAATCTAAAGAGATATCATTGAAATATTTTGCAAATCCTTCATCATCACATAAAAACGGGAAGGATGCAAAACTTTGTCTTTTCAGATTGAAGGAGGAATTATGTGATCTCATAAATTTTAAGGATGGGAGACTGGTAATGTGTTCATCAGGAACAGAAGCAAATAATACTGTTATAGAAGGCCATGTGAGCAGAGCGGGCTCAGGAAGGATACTCCTGGCTGAAAATGTACATGATTCCATGTGGTATGCCTCTGAAAAACATAAAAGCAGGACAGGTATTATAAGAGTTGATCATTACGGGAAAATAGATATTAACAGGTTTAAGGAAGCTATCAGACCCGGGACATCGCTTGTATGCATCAATCATGTCTGTAATGAGACAGGAGCAATCCAGGACATTGACATCATAGCAGGTATCTGTTCCGGCCGCGGTATAAAGCTTCTGGTTGATGGAGTCCAGGCTGTAGGTCATATTCCGTTGGATATGGAGCAACTTCAGTGCGATTATTACAGTTTTTCTGCTCACAAGTTCGGAGGACCACGTTCTGTTGGTGGTCTGCTGATTCGCGATGATGAGTTTGATCCGGTCCTGCACGGGGGTAAACAGGAATGGAGCTTGCGGGCGGGCACTGAAAATACTGGCGGACTGGCAGGTGCCGTGGCAGCTCTGGAGGAATCATTGAAAATATTGAATAAAGAGACTCTGAGGTTAAGCTGCTTAAAGAAATCCCTGACTGACAGGCTGATAAATGAGATTCCGGATATGTTGATAAATAGCCCTGACCATTGCCTGCCGGGTTTTATTTCCCTGAGTTTCCCCGGATTCCCGGGGAATGAGATAGTAAAAGCCCTGTCGGTCGAAGGATTCTCAATATCAACCGGATCGGCGTGCCATGATAACCAGGTTGAACCTTCAAGGATAATTCTTGCTATTGGGCGTTCAGCGGAAGAGGCAAAAGGAACTATAAGGATTAGCATGGGAAGGGGAAACACGGAAAGTTCTGTAAATGCTATCGCCGGGAAACTTATTAATCATATCCGGAACTGACAATGGACAAAGAGGTATTAAATATCCATGGATGTGATGAGCTT
>CAYQBZ010000134.1:0-8438 GCA_964415855.1 uncultured Rikenellaceae bacterium | reverse complement strand
TCATCTCCTTCCCGGTTCCATTCTCACCCGTAATAAGAATACTGGCGTCAGTATCTGCAACCTTTCCGGTCAGCCGCATAATTTCTTTCATTGCTGGCGATTTCCCGGCAATCATCTGTTCCGTTCTGTTAACATCATTCCTGAGGACTTTTTCCCTTGATCTCAGATCCGATATCTCAAGATTCGAATTCCTCAGCCGGCATGCTGCCTCAAGGGTGGCTTTAAGCTTTTCATTGTCCCATGGCTTAAGTACGAAATCAGCGGCTCCTTCTTTTACCGACCTTACCGCCAGTTCCACATCTCCGTATGCTGTTATCATTACAACCTCAACCAGCGGAGTCCTCTTCTTTATTTCCCTGAGCCAGAAAAGACCTTCATTTCCTGAATTTATACCTGCCCTGAAATTCATATCAAGCAATATTATATCTGTCTCATTTCTATCAAGCTCCGAATAAAGCAAGTTTGGATTCGAAATTGTTTTTACCGATTCATATTCATGTTTCAGCAACATATTCAGAGAATTGAGTATTGCCTGGTTATCATCAACTATAAGAAGTTTACTGTTTTTCATCCCCCGTGTAATTTTCACTAAATGTAAATTTTTTTAATCAGTTCAGGTAAAAAAATTTGACAATTTAACACACTCATTTTTTAAACATGATTGATAACCTGCAAATTAAGATTTATGGCACAGTGTTGGCAGAAAAGAAACAAAATGAAAATTATGATACGCACAATTAATTTATCCAGGGTATTCAGAACAGAGATGGTTGAAACAACGGCCCTGAACAATGTCAGCTTTGAAGTAAAAAAAGGGGAATTTGTTGCGGTGATGGGACCTTCCGGCTGCGGAAAATCGACACTTTTAAATATCCTCGGCCTTCTGGATGACGCTGATTCCGGAGAATATTATTTCGACGGTATAAATGTATCCCGGTTTGGTGAGAAACAGCGAACCAGCCTCAGAAAAGGAAATATTGGTTTCATTTTTCAGAGCTTCAATCTCATTGATGAACTGAATATATATGAAAATGTGGAGTTACCTCTTCTGGCTCTCAGGGAGCCTCTGTCAGGCCGTCGCCAAAAGGTCGGGGAGGTCCTTGAAAAAATGAGAATAGGACACAGAAAAGGACATTTCCCCAGGCAGCTTTCAGGCGGTCAGCAGCAACGTGCAGCAATAGCAAGAGCCTTGATAACCAAACCTAAGCTGATATTAGCGGATGAGCCCACCGGCAATCTCGACTCAAATAACGGAGAACAGGTAATGCAGCTATTGGAAGAAATGAACTGTATGGGAACAACCATAGTAATGGTAACCCACTCCCTCGATCATGCAGAAAGGGCACACAGGATAGTAAATCTGTTTGACGGACATCTGGTTATGGAAAGATCTGAAAAAGTTTTTGAACCGATGAAATGAGGTGAACCGATAATATTTAAACCAATAAAAACTAAAAGAATGTTACTCCAGTCTATACACCCTCTTATAAGAAGAATTGCCAGGGATAAACTGCTTTACGTTATTATCTTCACCAATCTGATTATTGGTTATGCAGCATTTATCATCATAAGCCAGTTTATTAGCGGTCAATTTATGTGGGACAAATTCAATACAAATTATGACCGCATTTACAGGCTGCAATTATTCATGGACCAGGAGGAGAACGCAATAAAACATACATGGAGTGTTCCGGCCGCACTGAGCCGTAAAGATCTTATAGATCTGCCGGAGATAGAAAAAACTGCACTGATTCACGATGTGGGAGATAACAATAAAAGCGGAATATTCCTCTCTGTTGACAAGAGGAACCAGTTTCTGACTCGTTATGGGTATTTTGCAGACCAGACAGTATTCGACATTCTTTCTTTCAGGTTTGTTGAAGGAGACGTCAGGGATGCTCTCACCAGGCCCTATTCAATCGTCTTGTCGGAAGAACTCGCCGGCAAATTGTTCCCTCAGGGAAACGCACTGGGGAAAGAGGTTTACGGAGAAAACAAAGTTGCTTTTACCGTAACTGGTGTATATGAAGATCTTCCTTTAAAATCAACCTGGAGGCCTGTTTATCTACTATCAATGCTTTCTTATGCTCCTGTGACAGGAAATACCGGTTATGAGAACGACTACTGGGGATATGCTTTCTCTACATATGTATTGCTTAAACCCAACGTCGACCCTGAAACGGTAAACAGCAAGATTTATGATGCACTCCTGGATTTCAGGAAAGAGCATCATCCATATCTTCGTCCGATGTCCAAACTGAATCTGAATCCTTTCTTTGATCCGGCACTGATAATTGCCATTACCCTTATAGGATTTTTATCTGTCCTTATAATTGCCCTTACTTCCATCAACTTTATTAACCTTCAGACCGCCTCAGCGACAAACCGCTTCAGGGAGATAGGTATTAAGAAAGCTCTTGGATTTAGCAAAAAGCATCTCTGGTCACAAATAATACTTGAGTCAATGTACCTGACATTCCTTGCAGCATTAATCGGGATCCTGGTTGCTCAGGTTGTCCTCCCCACACTGAACAGTATGTTTGACAATAAGATATTTATGTTCCCGGATATCCTGGAAAATAAAAAACTGATTTATATTATCTTTTTTGTTACTGCACTTACAGGATTTCTGTCAGGTGTACATCCGGCATTTGTCATTTCCTCCTATAACCCGGTATCGGCGCTAAAACAAAAATACATTGTTGATAAACATAATGGTATAAGTCTTAAAAAAATACTGGTAGCTATTCAGTTCAGTATTTCGGTATTTATCCTGATAGTGGCATTTATTATCTACAGGCAGACACAGTATATGTTAACAAAGGATCTGGGCTTCGATAGCAATACAATCCTGTTTTCAAATATCGTAACAGATAAAAAAGGATCATTTGAGCCGCTCAGGCAGCATTTGCTTGAGCACCAGGAAATAAAAGATGCATGTGTTTCCGATTATATCCCTTTTATTCTGCCCGGAGGTAATGACCTTCACTGGGAAGGAGCAGATCAGGACGAAAAAGTATTTGTTCGTTTCAGCAATGTAGGTTATGATTTTGTTCCGACATTCAGTTTGAAGATAGCCAGGGGAAGGAACTTCTCAAGGGAATATCCCTCCGACAGGAACAACTGCCTTATAAATGAGACTGCAGCCCGTGTCTTCGGCTGGAGTGATCCGATCGGAAAACAAATCAGGACAAATAACAGGGGGTACAATGTAGTTGGCATAATTAAAGATTATACTGTGTTTTCTGTTTTTAATCCAATTGAACCACATTTATACAGGCTTCTGCCTGATTCGCTTATCTCCAACGGTGTATATTCTGTCAGTTTTGTTAAGGGAAGGGAGCAGGCGGCTTTGAAAGCGGTTAAGGAAGAATTTGAAAAATATATGCCGGATGATGCTTTCGATTTTCAGAATATACAAACCCTGGTACAAAATGAAAATGCCTTAAATGCATTTGGTTCATTTCGCAAACTGACAGGGCTGATTGCTATACTTACCATTGTCATTTCCTCCGTGGGTCTTTTTGGTCTGATCTTATTTATGACTCAAAGGAAAATGAAAGAAATAGGTATCCGTAAAGTCCTGGGATTTTCATTCGGCAGTCTTTATCTTAACATGTCATCCTGGTTTATAAAACTTATCATAATTTCACTTATAATTTCCTGGCCTGCTGCATATTATGTTTATATTGTCCTCCCGGGTTCTAATAAGTATGGTGTCCAGGTCTGGGAATTTCTGCTTGCTACTGTAATTATTATTCTGGTTGCCATTGCTACAATAACCTACCAGATAATCAAAGCGCTAAAGGTGAGACCAGTTGAAATTCTGAAAGACGAATAGGCTGCTTATTACAGAAACTTAAAACAGTAGTTCATAAACTCACTATTAAAGCAGGTACATTCCATCCTTCAATTACGAGCTTCGGCCCGGTCAGGAAGAGTGACCTTACTCAGGTTCCGCAATGAATGAGCCTGGAGAGTTATGTTATTACTCTGCTCTGAAATAAGTTTTCCATGCATGTCGTACAACTTAATACCGGCAGCCAGGGAATTGGTTTTTACTGCTGTCTGGTTGAGGACACAAACAACTGAATCGTTCAGGTTTAACTGGATATGTACCGGGGAGGCACCATGCTTATACCCGAAATAGCCTCCCGTATAATCAAGGTAATAATCATAGAAAAATCCTCTTAGTGCGGTCCATGGATTCTGGTTCTTCCAGACAAGGATCCCGTATTTATCGCACGCATCATAAAATCCGGGCCGTTCAGTCAATCCTCCACCCCAGATCCTTATCATATTCATGTTCATCCCCCTGAAACTGATCCATACCTGCTGATCCTCCTTAATCTCAGGAAGATCAAACTCCTTATAGAACCAGTAAGTGTAATAATCCCGTCCTGTATCATAGACATCGGGAATAAGATTATTATTCATACCGAAAAAAGGATCGGGTATTTGCTTGTTATGAAGGAGCGTGGTGAGAATCGTTCCGGGAACTATAGCATTGATCCATTCATCCGTTCCATAACCGGGAGATGTGATTTCTGTTCCGTCGGCAACGACATCTGTTGCTCTTCTGGCTTTCCATCCCTCGTTGAGGGGAATGGAAGACGGCTGACCTTGTATATCACAGACAAGTATCGTAAATACTGCCAGCAGGGATATTATTATTTTCATCTTAAGTACTAATTAAATAATGATATTCCGGATTGACTGATTATTAAGCACAAGTTACAATAAAAAAAACTTAAGCCAACGATATCCTGATCAGGACAGAGTCCACCTCCGCCCTCCGACTCTGTGCTCCTCGGATTTTTCGAAGTACAAGCTTCAGCGGAGGAGCCAGATTGCCCACCGGGCATTTTTTTTACGCCCGGCCCTGATCCCAGCTGGATTCACTCGCAGGAACAGAAGAAAATAATTTTGTTTGCCAAAGCATTTAGGACCGTTTTGTTTACTTTTACATTTTAACAGACAGAGCAATAGGAGATCTTTTTTATTATCAGGATCCAATGACATTATCTTATTTCATGATTATCAAATATTCATGGCAGCATATCTTCATATTTATACCATTTCCTAATTTTTAGTCAATATGAAAAGACTGACATTTTTATCACTTGTACTACTGGTATCAGCGGCATGCAATAATGAATCGGGCCAGGATTTGATACTCAATGATCTTGAGTATTTTGAGACGCAGGGAGTCAATGTCCTTGTGTACAATAATCTATTTACCGGAGGTTTTAATGATGAAAAGACCGCCGGTATAGAATTGATTCACCATGGCGTAAGAACAGCACAAGGCGGAGCTGTGAGACTTTCCAGCACTCCGGAACAATGGGATCTTGTTCCTTCAATACCAACCCGAATAGTAGACAGTGCGTCGAAAACCATCGAATCTACTTTAAGGTATGAAGATTATGATTTTGATTCGCGGGTGCTTGTCACGGCTAAGGGTAAGGGCGTTGAGATATCTGTTTACCTGGAAAAACCTGTTCCCGGGATACTCGAAGGAAATGCCGGATTTAATCTTGAGTTTCTGCCCTCGCAATACTGGGGAAAGACCTATCTTATGGATGGGCGTCCCAGCCTTTTCCCGCGCTATGCGGTAGGTAACACCATTACAAGGCCTGAAAGTGAAAAACTGAAGCAATTCAAGGGTTATGTAACTTCCGACGACAGGGGGACCGGCAGATTCATAGATCCTCTTCCTCTCGAAACAGGCCGCACAATTCTTCTTGCACCCGATGATCCTGAACGCCTGGTAAAAATAACTTCACAAGATGCCGATCTTATGCTTTTCGACGGCCGTGTGCTGGCACAAAACGGCTGGTTTGTCGTTCGCAGCCTGCTTCCGGCAGGAAAAACAGGTAAGGTCCTGACCTGGACAGTTGAACCAAATGCCATTAAAGGCTGGGTCAGAGAGCCAAATATCGGTTTCTCCCAGGTGGGCTACCTCCCTTCACAACCAAAAGTCTCTGTCATTGAACTCGACAAGAAAGACATACCACTTTCAAAAGCATCGGTATATAAGGTAGGTGACGACGGCAAAGCTGAAGAAGTATTCAGCGGCAGGATCGTACCCTGGGGTGACTATTTTAAATATTACTATGTGAAGTTTGATTTTTCCCCTGTTAAAACTCCCGGTATTTACTATATTCAGTATGGTGATTTTAAAACAAATAACTTTTTAATAGAAAATAATGTTTACGATAAGATGACCGACGCCACCAGCGATATATGGATCCCGATACATATGAATCACATGTTCGTGAATGAGGCTTACAGGGTATGGCACGGTGAGCCTTTTAAGGACGGTTATCTCCAGGCTCCGCCAAACACTGATCACTTCGACCTCCATGGACAGGGACCAACAACCGATACCAGGTTTAAAGGGCTGGAATTGATCCCCGGATTAAACACTGGCGGATTCTTCGATGCAGGAGATTTTGATATCGAGACAGGATCGAACATTGGTGTCGTGCAAAACTTTGTCCAGACTTGGGAGTATTTCAAACCTTTACGCGATCAGACTTTTATTGATGAGAAGCAACGTTATGTTGATCTTCACCGTCCGGATGGAACGCCCGACGTGTTGCAGTTTATTGAGCATGGAACAATGAACCTGGTAGCCCAGGCAGAGATTATCGGCCACATGGCACAAGCCCTCACCAACTCTGTTCTGGATAATTACCATCACCTGGGTGACGCAGCCTCTATAACTGACGGACTTCCTTATAATCCGAACCTTGGCCCTTACGAAGTGGCCCGTGACGGTCGCTCGAGCGGAGTTAAGGATGACATGTGGGCATTTACAAGTCGAAATCCCGGCCTCGATCTCAGGGCAGCAACTATGTTTGCCGCAGCAAGCCGTGCATTGAAGGGATATAACGACGATCTTTCCGCTAGAGCATTGCAACAATCAAAAAGGCTTCTGGAAGAGGCAACGGAATTAATTGCCAATCAGCCTCAGGGCCGTGTCGGCAGAGGCGGCGGATCAGCAAATATGGCCACCAGTCTTCAGCTGTACATCTCAACCGGAGAGCAGCAATATGCCGACAAGTTCCAGGAACTATTATGGCCCGCGATTGAAAGTAATGTTAGCTTCACAATATTGACCGCACTGCAGGCCATACCACACATGGACGAATCCTTCAAGGAAAAGCTCCGGCCGTATGTTGTAAAGTACAAAGAATATATCGACGAGCTTGAAAAGGATAATCCCTATGGAGTACCCATCAGCCTTGGTAACTGGGCAGGAAGCGGAAGTGTTGTGAACTTTGGTACCACCATTTGCTTCGCCAATTCGCATTTTCCGGATATTATTGACGCCAGCCATGCTTTCAAGACCACCAACTGGCTGTTTGGCTGCCATCCGTATCATAATTATTCGTTAGTGGCAACGGTGGGAGCCGCCCGTCCCAAAGAAGTATTTTATGGTAATAACAGGGCCGATTTCTCATTTATTCCGGGCAATGTTGCCCCGGGAATCTTATTCAGAAAACCCGATCACTTTGAAAACTACGACGACTGGCCATTTCTGTGGGGACAAAACGAGGGTACGATCGGTGGAAATACCAGTTATTTAATTTTTGGATCAGCTTTTAAAAATTTAGTTACAATTAAAATAATAATCTGATTGATCATGAAGATAATATCCTGGAATGTAAATGGAATTCGTGCAATAACTAAAAAGAACTTCTTTGATGAACTTGTTCAATTGGATCCTGATATACTCTGCATGCAGGAAACCAAGGCCCAGGATCACCAGGTGGCTGAAACACTGCAAACCCTGGACTGGGATTATAATATATATTCCAGCTCTGCCCTGAGACCAGGTTACTCAGGAACAGCTACAATCACAAAAATCAAACCCTTGAATATTACCATGGGCATTAATAATGAGGAACACGATAAGGAAGGACGCGTACTATGTATGGAATTTGAATCCTGGTTCCTGGTAAATGTCTATGTGCCGAATTCAGGAGCTGAGCTTCTGCGGCTCGGCTACAGACAGGAATGGGACAGGGCATTTTTCAATTACCTGAAAGATCTTGAAAATATAAAGCCTGTAATTGTATGCGGCGACCTGAACGTGGCTCATAAAGCTATCGACCTGGCACGGCCCAGGGAGAATTACAATAAGGCAGCCGGCTATATGCAGGAGGAGATAGATGGCATGGACCGGCTCACAAACGGGGGTCTGGCAGATACATTTCGAAGTCTCCATCCAAATGAGACAAACAGATACTCCTGGTGGAGCTTCAGGGCAGGAGCGAGATCCAAGAATATAGGCTGGAGAATTGATTATTTCCTGGTCAGCGAATCCCTGCTCCCATCGGTAAAAGATGCCTTCATCCTTGAAGAAATAACAGGCTCCGATCATTGCCCTGTAGGTATTGTTCTTTAGCGGTGAACTTGATTTACGTTCC
>CAYQBZ010000133.1:7659-8490 GCA_964415855.1 uncultured Rikenellaceae bacterium | reverse complement strand
AGAATTATAACTAAAGGATTTGTAGCCATGTCTAACAGATCGCTTGCCTCCTGTGGATTTATAATAGCCTTGAGAAAGTTTCCGCTGAACGGTAGCAGGATTATTGCTGAAAGTATTACTGATATGACAATTAATATGATAACAAATACAGCCACCCATCCCATGTTTGGCCAGAAGTTGCGGTGCACTAGACTAAATGTCCTTCCGATGGTATCTCCTATGTTTGTCTCTTCGACCATCATTACCGGCAATATGAAAAGATAAAGAGCCGTAACATACAAACCGGCAAAAAAAGCGCCTACTATAAGCACAAAAACCCCAAGAACAATAGCTATGGATCCTGCAAATGCAAGAAGTACCAATATAATAACGTAGGGGATAAAATACTTCAGAGATCTGATTGCAGATACCAGTATATTATTCTCCTCGTTAAGGGGATAATGAATAATATAGTATTGAAGCATTGTAGTGAAAAGTAGGTTTATCAGTGATATTATAAGGATTGGTATTATCAGACTCTTTAACTTCTGAAGTATCAGTACAGGATCAGTCATAGTCTGAAGCTCCTTGAAATTCACAAGAGTTGATGCATATTGTATAATCAGTGACATCCCGAGGGATATTATAAACAGAGCGATAAACCTCTTTTTATAAAACTCCCAAAATGAGCTCATTGCACTGTCAATATTATGTCTTCTGTATAAGGGGTGATTTTGGTATTGTTCCATGATCTCTTGTATTTTTTTCTTCAAATCTATATAAATAATTTAAATTATTCCTTTTCTCCTGACGCAGGGACCATTATCTGAGTTCATTCCCCATGTTTCTATC
>CAYQBZ010000133.1:6336-7649 GCA_964415855.1 uncultured Rikenellaceae bacterium | reverse complement strand
CACCGTATCACCTTACCTGTCTAGCTATTTCCCCCTCCTCCATCTTCTTATCACGGTTCCGAAAGAAAAGATATGATTATGTTTTTTCGGAGGGAAGATACCTTCGCTTGCCGATCTTACATCTTCAATTGTATAGAAGGCTTTTGGATTGAACAATTTAATTACATTTATTACATGTGCAAGTTCGTTCCTCTGGACAATAGTATACAGCAGTTGAACGGTTTCCCTCGCCCCATGGGCTTCAACTACGGTGACACCATAACCACTGCTGTTAAGTTTGTGAAGCAGTTCATCAGCATTTTCATGAGCAAAGACTCTTATCATCTGGATACCAACAGCCAGTTTCTCCTCAATTAACATACCTACGAGGTTACCTGTGGCAAATCCTGCTGCATATGCAAAATAATTAATATAATGATCCAGGTTTTGCATGATCTTGCTGATTGCAATTAGCAATATCAGTACTTCAAAAAAGCCAAGGAACGGAGCAATATTTCTTTTCCCTTTGGAGACAAAAATAATGCGCATTGTACCGATAGATACGTCGCATATCCTGGCAAGGAATATTAAGACAGGCATTACCAGGTAACTGAACAGATCGGAATTGAAGAATGTAGTGTCCATGGTTGGTTATATTTGAGTTGAAGCAAATATATGAATAAAGGTCTAACGGAACAATGCTCAGAAGGTATGCCTGACAGTCATACCACCGTACTGCCATACCATTAAAAACCAAACATATAACCCAGTGAAAGATTTAAGAAAGATGTTCTTTCAGGTTTGACATCACCACCCGGTATTCTTGGGAAGTTGAAATTATACCCGGCCCTCAGGTCAAAATTCTTATAAGAGAGTTCAAAAGGAATTCTGATTACTGTATTCATAAGCCCGAATGTATTGTTTTCAGTATATATTTCACCTGAGAATCTGGGAAGAGAAATATACTGACTCGCTACAATTGTTTCATTACCAAGGTAAAGAGATACTTCCGGGATAAACCTCAATTTATTGAATAATCCGATCCTGAGGACGGTGAAATCGGCAAAGAGATCCCATGAAACCTGTAGGGATGGATCGCTGCCCATCAGCAACGAGAAATCAGCAGATGTGCCAAATTGCTTTAACCTGTATGTCGATCCCAGATTTATGGAACTGTTAAAGGAATTCTCTTCAACGGAATCAACCTTTGCAAAGAAATATCTGTTATAGAAGGCTCTGATACTGCTCCCCGGAAGGTTTAAAATTCTGTTATTATAACCAAGCGATATAATAGTTGTGCTGTATTTTGGACTGAATCCGCTGTATAAAATACC
>CAYQBZ010000133.1:0-6326 GCA_964415855.1 uncultured Rikenellaceae bacterium | reverse complement strand
ATTCAGGCCATTTGGTCCCTGATAAAAAACCTGGCCGGATAAATTATGCTGTTCAATCCCGAGGTCCTGGCCTGAAAAATAAGTCTTGTTTTCAAATTCACTTCTAACATAGATGAATTTATAATTTGTAACGGCACTTATAAGGTCATTGATATCAGCCTCATTAAGCAGGATAGCCTCAAGGACCGAATCCTGTGTGTTTTTACCGAACAGAAACTCATCTAGTAACAGATTGACACTTTCTTCCTGTGCAACGGAAGGAAGAGATACCAGTATCATTATGATAATCGCCGCTATGTTTTTCATAAGGGTGCCTTAATAATTGAGCCTTATTTTATATATTCGGTGATCTTCTGTTCATTCTGGCCCTCCTGAACAAAGCCCTGTTAAGTTGCGTCCTGTTCACCGCCATTTTTCTTAATTGCATTCTCTGCTGACCTGCCATTGTGTTTCTTAGCATGTTTCTCTGCACCCTTACCTCTCTTCTGTGCATTTTTATCATGTTTGCCTGGTTCACTGACAAAGATTCCCTGAGTGCTTTCATCTTTTCCTCTTTCGCCAGATCAGGATCGGTGAGGATATCAAGCTGGTTACCGCTGAGTGTTTCCCTGAAGGCATTCCTGAATTCGATCTGCTTGGCACGGTTAGCCTTAAGGGCAGCAATCTGATCCTCTGAAATAGTATTTCCTGAAGAGGCTGTCCTGCTGCCCTCCGTTATACTCTCCTGGGCAAAAATTATGTTTGATGCTGATGAGAATACAATCAAACAACATACAATAAGAAATTTTCTACGCGATCCCATCACAAAATATTTATTTTCCGAATTGTAAATCTAACATCTTAGATGCAATTTTGAAAGAAAGGTTTAAACATGTTGTTAAACTTTTTATTATTTTGATTGTTAATTTGTTGTAGAAGAATCATAATTCGTGCAGATTCTGAATTATATATTTTTTAATTAGTTTTAAACCAAGTAATTACAAGTAGTATGAAATTGAACAGATTTATTTTTCCCCTATTCCTCGCCCTGGTTGTGCTGGCCGGGGTCGTATCGTGCAACAACGGTAAAACCACTAAAAATGTCCATAGCGGAGTTGAATATTACAGGAATCTTCAATTCAGTGAAACACCTTACGATATTGAAAAAGGGACACATCCTATCAGTGCCGAAGAGGCAAAAAACGTGAACAGCTATAAGTTTACCTACGACGATACAGGACGGCTGTTATCGGTTGAATTTGTAAGAAATAACGTTCTTCTTGGTTATTCATCGATGGGAGGGGCTGCTAAGATCGTGTATGACTATACTCCACACAAGCAGACCAAGCATTATTTCAACAAGGATAATGAACCAATTGCACCTGGTGGTGTTTTTGCATCCGATTATACTCTAGATGCTGACGGGAACCGCGTGGGCCTTATGCTCCTCGACAAAGACGGGAAAATGATTGAGAACGGTAACAAGATTCATTACTGGACATGGAGTGTGCTTCCTGATGGAATGGTAAAGGAAAACAGGTATAACCTGGCAGGTGAAGAGGTGGTAATGAACCAGTTCTGCCCCTTTTATGAGTTGAGATTTACCTATAATGACAAGGGATATGTAACAAGAATGGCAAATTATATGGCTGACACACTCTATAATTGTACTGCTGAAAATTGTGGAGATATTGGTGTCTCATATTTCACTTTCGTTCCTAATGAATATGGCGATGTTGAAAGCTTCTCCGTATATAATGAAATGGGGCAGATGTCAAATCTATACTGGGGTTGGTCAAAGAGGATCAGTAAATACGATGAAAACGGCTATGTCCTTGAAACCGCATATTTGGACCAGGACGATGAATACCTTGGTGGCAGAAACGTACCTGTCACAAAGTACGAATACGATGAGCATGGCGCCCTAGTCAGAGCAACAAATATGGATAAGGACAGGAATGTGATCAATAGTCCTGATAATGGAGTGGCGATAACAGAATACAGGTATGATGATCTGGGTAACAGAACAGAGACTCTAAGGTTTGACAGGGAGATGGTTCCGGTTAATATTTAAGATTTAAGGATCCATTCAGTTATGAAGAAGCAATTATATTTCTTACTGGTCTTTTTACTTACCGCATATTTTGCAGGTTCGGGTTGTAAGGGAAGAAGGACGGAAGGAAAGTCGGTAACAGCTCAGGTGCCGGCGGCTCCTGTAAAAGTTGGTAATGAGACTACTTTACTTTTGAAGGACCTGGAAACGAATGGAGATTATGTGAACAGCCAGGCATACCCATCTCTGATTAAGGCATCAATAGTCTTCGGGGAGCTTGGAACCAATGTGCTGGTCATTGATCTCAGGACTCCGGATCAATATAAGGCTGGTCATATCAAAGGAGCTGTAAACAAGAAATTTGAGGATCTGCCTGACTATTTTGAGGCCGGAATAAAGCCTTTTGAATATGATAAGATAATAATGGTAAGTGATGATGGACAGTTGTCGAGTTATACTACCTCATTACTGAGATTGATGGGTTATGGAAACGTATATTCGATGCGCTGGGGAATGAGCGCATGGAATGAGAACTATGCCAGCGAAGGATGGCTGAAAGGCGTTTCCGGTAAATATGAAGACAGGCTGGAGAAAGAAATAAATGACAGGGAAGCACCTGAAGGAATGCCTGACCTGGGTACAGGATTGGGATCAGGAGAGGAGATCGGTTCAGCAAGGTTTCGCAGCCTGTTCGAAGAAGGAACAGATAATGTTCTTATATCAGCAGATGAGGTATTCAGTGATCCGGAGAATTATTATATTATCAATCTGGACCGTAGGGATAAATATGAAGACGGACATATTCCGGGAGCTGTAAGGTACAAACCTGATGCAACCCTTGGATTTATACAGGAGATGGCGTCTATCCCCGTTAATAAGACAGTTGTTGTGTACTGCGGAACAGGACATAACTCGGGCTTCGCGACAGCCTTTCTTCGTTTATTCGGTTATGATGCCAGAACGCTGAAATACGGTAATAATGGATTTATGTATGATAAAATGGTCAGGGACAGGACGGCACTATCATGGCTTCCGTTCACCAGCGAGGATGTCAATGATTTCCCGGTTGTGAAATAGATTGGGATTCTAAGGCTGCTTAAGTTCCGGACTGACAGTTGCGTCGGGCCGGAATTTATATTTTAACACTTCGTTTCCAGGATCACCTGAAATTATATAAATGTTGCTGCATCCCATCTGACTCAGAACCATCCACAGCCTTGACGATAACGAAATGTCATCTGAAACAAGGAATACCGGTCCGTCATGTTTTCTGATCACAGATAGAATATCCTTATTCAGCACTGAACCAGGAGTAATATTAAGAACTTCCTGACCCTGTATATTGCCTGTCGGGGTTGTTGTGTCACCAATTCTGACAAACAGTTTATCCCCTGGAAAAGAACCTGTTCTTTCTTCCGTAATAATATTCGCGAGCATCCTGGATTGCTCTGCCAGTTTAGGGGCATCACTTTTAAAATGTCTGCTGCCAAACTGACGGATAAGCACCAGGATCAGGACCGGCAGGATAATAGCTATTACTACTTTATATTTATTTATGAACTCCAATTGTTGATATTTACTTTTACAAACTTATTAGCAGCATTTTTGTTTTTGGCAAAGGCAGCAAAGTCACGACTTTCCCCTGCATGCATATTTTACCTGTCCACTACTGCCCATTGCCTGCTACTCACATCCGCCGTCAAGTTTCATTGCAGCCAGCTTTCTATCCTCCATATATTTTAATTTAAGGTTTTCAGGCAGACTGTTTATATCAGTAAAGAGCTTTCCTGCCCTTGTCCTTGTCTCGTAAATGGCGTTTTCCCTTGCCGTTATCCTCGTACCAGTGAAATGGCTGTTAATTACAGTATTGAACCATTCATTCAACCCACCTTTCATCACAAAGATGTTCTTATAATTCAGTCCCCTGGCATATACAAAAGCTAAATTTGATTCAATATCGCCGTTAGAATATAAGATTATTTTGTCCTTTGTTTTATCGATGTACATCCCCGGATCATCTCCAATGAATTCGCTGTACGGAATACTGACTGAACCTGGAATGTTTACTGTTATGAATTCATCAAAAGGCCTGAGGTCAATGATCTGAGTCGTGCTGTCTTCTGATACCACAAACCTGGCTACCTGGTCAACGCTGAAAGAGTTGTCACTGTCAAGGATTTCGGACAGCAGTTTTTGCGGCTTAACCGTGAATGAACGGTTCGCCGTAAGGGGGATCAGGGCAAGGATAACGCCTATGCCAAGAAGCCCCGCTGAGAATTTTTCCCTGGTGTTCATCATATCAGTTTTTATAGCTCTCTGGTAATATCCGGCCGGGCAAATCTTGATTCTGCTTTTTCTGCAAGCCAGAACATAATAACTGCAACAGTAATCAGGATAAGAGTAAACAGCCCTGGCGGGACTCCCAGTATTTCATTAATTTTTACCGGTCCTTTGTAACTGTTGTTTGCCAGGGTTTCAATTAATGGATATGTTTCTGCAAACAGGAAGGCCCCGGCAAGGCCCCCTGCAAAAAAAAGCATTGCATCAATTTTTCCTATGGAGAGAGCGCTTAAGCCGGTCCCGGGACAGAAACCACCCATTATGAACCCGGCACCCATTATAATGCCGCCAACAATAGAAGAAGTTACATAGAACTCGTTCACATAGACCATATTCAGGTTCAGAAGCCCGAAGAAGCTTAATAGCTGTGAACCGATAAGAGCAACGATAGCTGCAGTAAAGAAAACTTTGATCACTGTAGTGTCGTAACCGTAAAACATACCTGCCAGCTTTCGGCTCGAGGAAAACCCTGCCCGTTCAAGTGCAAATCCGAAACCAATTCCTATGAGCAGGGCAATAAGCAAATTGAGCCATCCCGGTATTGATGTTAATGTTGATATTGGTCCCATAATGGTTGTATCGTTATCTTATTGTCAGGTTGTCTTGATGTCTCGTTTTCTCCTTTGCGCCCTTAATTATATCCAGTTTTTCCTGAAGAACCAGGCAAAAAGGTATGCTGAGCCAAAAATAGCTACCATGGTCACAAATCCGGCTACCGAAAGGACCGCCATTCCTGAAAGAGCTGCCCCGCTGGTGCACCCCCTTGCAAGTTGGGCCCCATATACAAAAAAGAGACCACCAAGAAATGCGAAGATCAGCCTGCGCGTGTTCGATATGCGCGGTGATTTCTCAATCCTGAATTTAAGTCTCTTTGAAACAGCGCCTGAAAGGAATCCTCCAGCAAGGATTCCCAGCACCTCAATAGTAAGCCAGTTGTTTAAAGGATTTTTCCCTTCTTCAAAGTACTTACTGTAATAGATTGAATTTTCGGCATGAGGGCGGTCAACTGCTCCCACAATTGATACCACACAGTATTTTATTCCTCCGCTGGCACCAAGCCCCCTGCCTGAAAGGAACATTGCCAGGAGCAATACCAATCCGAGCATTGTGCCCGCTGCATATGGATTCATGTATTTGCTTTTCATCGACTGGGGCTTACTAAATTATACGCCGGGAAAATATAAAAAAACTAACTCTGTCGTACAAGTCAAACAGACATAAAGTGCATAAAGTTCATTCTGTTTTGTGTTTTCCGCAATGTGGCACCTCAATAATATTTCAGAATGATTTGATATAAGTCACTCTGCTCCCGGCTCATTCGGAAAAGGAATGATTCCTGGTGCTTTGACTGTGGTAATCTAACATTTAGCTGCGTTATATGTTGCATACCTAAGATCTATGATTCACAACATGCAAAATAAAGATAGCATATCTGAATGCCTTTCTCATGATAATTGACAGAATTAAGGTAGACGGGATATGGAAGTTAATTACAATCAGTCGAAAAATAAACGTTGGGACTGCCAACCATGAAATAAAATGTAAGTGGGATAGGGGGGAAAGGTAATTCCCAAATACAGACTTTATTAAGAGATGGCATATTGGGAATATCCAAATGAGTTAATTTAATATTTTTTGAAAGATCAAGGGTTATTAACTCATTATCTCCACACACCAGAGCTTTCAGTTGGGTGTTATTGGTAACGTCCAGGGCAGATAGTTGATTATACCGGCAGATAAGTTGTTCCAGTTTGAAATTATTAGAAACATTAATACCCGTAAGGTTATTATATTCACAATATACCCTATATAGTTCCGGATTGCTTGAAAAATCCAGTGAGGTTAAGTTGTTGTGTGAGCATAATAATCTCTCTAACAAGACATTGCTTGATAGATTTAAAAAAGATATCTCATTATCTTCACAATTTAGATAAACCAAACCTACTAGTTTTGA
>CAYQBZ010000132.1:0-8505 GCA_964415855.1 uncultured Rikenellaceae bacterium | reverse complement strand
ATCGACCGATATGTTGAGATTCGCCTCAACCTTTTTTTCAAGGACCTCTTTCTCCACTCCGTCAATCAGCGCACCAAGTCCTCTTCCCAAGGCATTTTTCTTTGTCATAGTCATTCCTTTTTCCTGTAACCCGATTTTCCGTTCACACCTGTTTAACTCTCTCTTCCTGTTTTTCTATCAGCTCCTTGGCGAGATTCAGGTAGTTCACCGTACCCCTTGAATCAGCATCGTAAAGGATGGCAGGCTGTCCGAAACTGGGCGCTTCAGATAGTTTGACATTTCTCTGGATTATGGTACTGAACACCATCTGCTGAAAGTGTTTATTAACTTCCTCTGCAACCTGGTTGGATAACCTTAAACGGGAATCGTACATTGTTAAGAGAAATCCTTCTATTTCAAGGCCCTGATTCAGGTTATTCTGAATAATCTTTATTGTGTTAAGAAGCTTTCCCAGTCCCTCCAGTGCAAAGTACTCACACTGAACCGGTATGATTACAGAATTTGAAGCTGCAAGCGCGTTTACGGTGAGCAAACCCAGGGAGGGGGAACAGTCGATCAGGACATAATCATACTGTGACTCTATTTTTTCAAGCACCCTCTTGAGTATCTTTTCTCTTTCTGGCCTGTCAAGCATCTCAATTTCAGCACCCACCAGGTCGATATTTGAAGGCATTATGGAAAGATTTTCAACTTCACATCCGATCAAAGCTTCCCCCGGCTCCTTCCCGTCAATCAGGCAATCATAAATAGTACTCCTGATCTTGCGTGTATCAATCCCTATTCCCGAGGTGGCATTTGCCTGAGGATCTCCATCGACAATAAGCACCTTCTTTTCGAGAGCGGCCAGACTGGCAGCAAGATTAATAGCTGTTGTCGTCTTTCCGACACCACCTTTCTGATTCGCTATTGCAATAATCCTTCCCATCTTTTATCCAGGTTATTTCTGTTAGTTTATGAGTTTCAAATTTACTATTTATGAATAAGAGCTGCCGGTACAGAAAGATGTAATTGTAAACATTTATTTCGGGGTTTTCAACATCTTATTAACATATGTATGTTGAAATAATAATAAGTCCATATAGCTGATCTACTGCCATATAGCATATTAAATCATGATTTTGTATGTTTTTCATTAATGTCCGGAAAATAATTACGCTTACTTTTGACGGAGCATGAAAAGATCAAATATGCGGATATGAATACTGAAAATTCTATTATTCCGCTTTTATTAGCATCTTTATTCCTGGTTATATAATAAATAATTAGCCTGATGAAGGATGGGTGGCTGGTGATAGTAAATCCCAATGCCGGGAACGGTAAAGGGGGGAAAGACTGGAAAAGGATCTCCGCTCTTTTCGAAAAAAACGGGATCAATATATATCCCCTTTTCACGGAGAAAAAGGGGCAGGCTATTGAATTTGTGAGGGACAGCATCTGCGCAGGTTACAGGAAAGTAGTGGCTGTAGGGGGCGACGGCACACTGAACGAAGTAATAAATGGAGTATTTACACAAGATGAATGTCCGGCAAAAGATATTACTGCAGGATTGATACCTGTCGGGACGGGCAATGACTGGGGAAGGATGTTTGGCATTCCCCTTGTCTATGAGGGCAGCGTACAGGTAATAAAAGAATCAAAGGTCATGCTGCATGACATTGGTATAATAAGCTATTACAACGGCACGGAACAAGAGAAGAGGTACTTTATAAATATTGCAGGACTTGGTTTTGAATCGGTTGTTGTAAGGAAGACGAATATGCAGAAAGACAAGGGCAGAAGCGGTAAGGCCATCTATTTCATGAATCTTCTGAGCAGCCTTATATCATACAGGAACACGAGGGCCGATATCATAGTAGACGGACAGAAATACCCCGGTAATATCTTTTCTGTCAATGTGGGAAACGGCAGATACTGCGGAGGCGGGATGAGACAGACCCCTGATGCATTGCCTGACGACGGTAAGTTTGACATCACGGTAATAAGAAGCATGGGCAGGATTGAGATAATACGAAACCTGAAGTTATTGTATGACGGGACAATATTGAGTCATCCTAAAATTGACGGTTACAGGAGCAATAACCTGAAAGTTGAAACAGAGTCGCTTTTATACGCAGAAGCCGACGGGGAATCACTTGGTCATACGCCTGCTGAGTTCAGCATAATTCCGTCAGCTATTAATATAGTATACAGCACTAATATCATTCGATAACTTTGATCTCATAAAGTTCGGGCCATCTCTTCCCTGTCACAAATATCCTGTTTCCTTCCTTATCGTACGCGATACCGTTCAGTACGTCGGTATCTGCCCTTCGCTCCGACTGAGGAAGCAATCCCTTCAGGTCAATGTAGGCAATTACCTTACCGCTTACCGGGTCTATCCGGGCAATAAGATCTGTCATCCATATATTGGCCCATATCTCACCATTTATATATTCCAGCTCATTAAGCGAGTCAACCTTCCTCTCATTATCGTAAACCTCAATCCTCGAAACCACGGTGAACATCTCAGGTTCAAAAAAGTAAAGCACATTTGTCCCGTCGCTCATAACAATCCTATCGTCAATTGTGGTCAGTCCCCACCCCTGTGTCGCATAGTAGATCCTGTTTATCACCCTGAACGTTGATTTTTCATAGACAAATCCCACCTTGCTTGTCCAGGTAACCTGGAAGATACGGTCCTGGTACAGGGTAATGCCCTCTCCGAACAATGAGGCATCGAGGTTATGCTGCCTTAATATCTTTCCCGTTTTCAGTTCCACCTCTCTGAGGCTCGATCCGGTTTCCTGCCCCGTCCCTTCATATAAGGTACCGTGGTCATAGATCAGTCCCTGTGTAAATGCATCATTACTGTGCGGATATGTATTGAGCACCCTGTAACCCTGCCTGGCAGGAGCCTTATCGGAATAGATTATCATAAACCTGGTAATAATATCTCTTGACCTGCCACCTTTAAAAGAGGTAACCTTAAGTGACTTACGGCCCGTGGTACTGGTATGGAGCGAGGGAATTGTATATTCCCAGTTACCGGGCATAAGTGTTGTTATTGCCTTACCGTCAAAGGCAATCTGTACAGAGTCGGGATGCCGGTTCTCATTTTGTGGCTCAAGGACCACTCTTACCGGTTCGTTAAGCCTGAATCCGGTATTTTCTTCAGGAGCTACCAAAGTGATATACCTGACTACCTCCTCTTCTGAAGCAGCCGGTACAGAAGGGGTCTCTTCAGCTGTTCTTTTTCCAGGCCTTCCCGAACATGAGGTAGTCCATGTAAAAAGGGCCAATATAAAAAACAATATCACGTATTTATGATAGCTGGTTCTCATCTGTCTCCTCTTTTGTTTTAAATAAGCGTTGAAATATATTTTTCCGTGCTGCCTTCATTCTTCTTTCCGCCTCTTTCTCCTGTATCTCAAAAGGATATAATATCTGCCAGACCTCGCTCCACCCGGGAAATCCTCCAACGTTTTTATCGTCGATAAATATATCAGCGTCTATTTTACGGCTCACAGTTTCGTCAAATATCTCTTCAGGGTAGCTTTTATTCACGGCATAGAACTCCAGGCCGTTCCGCCTGCAATATTCAACAGCCTCGTCAAGCTCTGTACCCGCGCGGAAGGTCCATAAAATAAGAAGGGCACCCATCTTCTCAAGCTCCTTAAGGGTCTGGAAAGCAAAGAGTTTTTCTTTTCCTATTGAAGGGTATTCGTGTTCAACTATTGTCCCGTCAAAGTCTACTGCTATCTTTATGCCAGTGAAGTCGACCATCCCGATTACTTAAATTGGTACAAATCTAATAATAAAAGAAAGAAGATTTTCTTAATTTTACTCCACTTCTTAAGAAGGATAATTATTTTCATAATGAGACATATCCCCAACATCATCACTTCACTCAATCTTGCAGCAGGATTCGTTGCCATAATCTATGCAGCCGGCGGAGAGATACTGACCGCCTCATGGCTGATACTTGCAGCAATGATCCTTGATTTTCTTGATGGTTTTTCAGCAAGATTGCTTAAGGCTTATTCAGCTCTCGGGAAGGAGCTCGACAGCCTTGCCGATGTTGTAAGCTTTGGGGTTGCTCCCGGATTAATAATCTATCATCTCATGAAAGAGCCTCTTTCAACAGGAAGGTCTCATGAGATGTTCGCTGCAGCATCAGTTAACTTCATCCTTATGATAATAGCGGCAATTATACCGGTATGCGCAGCCTTAAGGCTTGCAAAATTCAATATCGATACAAGCCAGTCAACATCATTCAGAGGATTACCCACACCGGCAAATGCTATCGCCGTCATCTCCCTTGTGTTTGCTCTTAACTACTCAGGGTCAGGTATTATAAGTTCCTTTGCCGGTTCGTCCCTGTTACTGGGAATATATGCACTGACCTTGTCAGGTCTCATGGTTAGCAGGCTCCCGTTAATGTCTCTTAAACTGGCAAATCTCAGGTTAAAAGGTAATGAGGGAAGGTATGTTCTTGCCGGACTGGTAATTGTCTCCTTCGCGATCCTTGGAACCGGTGGAGGTACACTTATTATACCATTATATATAATAGTATCGCTTGCCTTGCTGGCTTTCTGAATTATTAAGCAGAAGTATCCCGGTCTATTTTTCTTCGGGGAATCTCTTCTCATATACCGACATGGCAAATTTTATTGCAAGCCAGCTAATTATGATAAAAGCCGGCCAGATAAGATATTCAAGTATTTCGCTTATGTACATGTCTTGATATGTTTTCGTCAATTTATCCTGGATCAGTACTTTTCCTTCTTTTCTCCGGTTACCTGTAACCTTCCGACCTCCAACTTCCGACTTTTAATATACATGTCCGTCTGCCTGCATTTCCTCCCCGGTAATTTTCCTGTCATTTATCGACCTCCATGCATACCATATATAGGCGAAAATTAAAGGTATCAGGAAGGATACGTACATCATAGTCTTCAGCGTAAACAGGCTTGAAGATGAATTCCTGATTGTAAGCGAGCTCTGCAGGTCGGTCAGGGACGGATAAAAAGAGGTGGAATTGAAGCCGGCTATCAAAAAGAGGGAGAAGACGGTCAGCACTGTCCCTGTGCCTGAGAGCCAAATGCCTCCCTTGCTTCTGCTCTTCAGAGCGATCCCTATGCCCGACAAAACACCGGCAACACCAGCCAGGAATAATATCAGCACTGCCGGCATCCGGATAAAGTTATGCAGGTACTTATAGTCTGTCATTTCAATCTGGCCTGAAGAAGGATCGGCATGGAATCCTTTTAAAAGCAGGAGGGTCAATGCAAAGAACAGGAAGAAAGTAACAAATATTATGGAATTAAAAGTCAGGGCCCTGGCTGATCCTTTTAGTAATCCTTCATCGTCGATGGTATTGAATATGTATAACAGTGCATTTACGCGTGTCAGGAAGAGGACAGCAATTCCCAGGGCAATATTCCGGATGTTAAAAAGAGCTTCAAGTCCGTAATAAGGAGTCTCCCATTTCACCTGGTTCAAATAGTTAAGGCTGAACCGTGATCCTGTAAAAAAGGTGGCTACGGCAACCCCGATCAGGAAAGGACCAAGGGAGCCATTCAGTAACAGGAAAATATCGAATGTCTTCTTGCCTATAACATTGCCTGGTTTGGACCTGAATTCATACGCGATTGCCTGGATGATAAAACTGAATAGTATTACTGTCCAGACCCAGTAGGCACCTCCGAAGCTTGTTGAATAGAAAAGAGGGAAAGAGGCAAAAAAGGCTCCCCCGAATGTTACAAGCGTGGTAAATGTAAACTCCCATTTACGCCCCAGTGCATTCACCAGCATTGTTTTCTGCATATCAGTCTTTGGCAGTGTAAAGATCATTGACTGTCCCCCCTGGACAAACATGAGGAAGACAAGCAGACCTGCCAGAAGTGAGATTATTACCCACCAGTAGTCCTGAAGAAAAATATGAGTTATCATCATTGTCATAGCATCGCCCTTTTAATGTGCCGGTCCGGCTTTTATCTGCCTAACCAGTATTGAGATTTCCGAAACCAGCAATACTGTGAAAAGTACTGCGAAGATAATAAATGTCGTAATTACTGATCCCGAACTTATTCTTGAGACAGCCTGTGATACAGGCATCAGATCCTGAATTATCCAGGGTTGCCTGCCCATCTCCGTAAGGATCCAGCCCAGCTCGCTTGCCAGGTAAGGAAGCGGAACTGACAGAAGCGCCAGCCACAGGAACCACCTGCTGGCCGACAACGTCCCTTTAAAAAGAAGGAAGAGTGCCACAGCGAATATCATAATAAAAAGAAATCCCAGTATTACCATGAGATGGAAGGAATAGAAAAGGAGAGGCACATCAGGTACTATATCTTCCGGACTGGTTATAGAAGCATAACCAAAATACCGGAAAAACTCATCCTGGAAACCCTGGTCCCTGAACAGTTTCTTCAGTCCGGTAAGTTCACCAGTATCATTTACCATCCTGGCCCTTTTGTAACTGGTCAGCATATCCATGGCGTAGCGTCCTCTTTCCATTTTCTCATAGACCGACATAATATTTCTTTCCTCGTTACCGGACAAATGATCGTTTATACCACCAACATAGGCATCCCTGTCGCCACCAGTAAGAACTGAAAGAAGGGTAGGTATCTCAATCTTAAATGTAAATTCCTTAACACTTTTATCCCCGATCTTTTTTTCTGTGTCTTTCAATAATCCAACAGCTACAAGTCCGGCATTGGTTTTGCCATCATAGACAGCCTCCATGGCGGCAAACTTAACCGGCTGGACTTCAGATAGTGTCCGTGCTGATCCATCCCCTGTATAAGCTACCATCAGTGAAGATAACAGTCCGAAGACAGTTGCTATAAGAATGCTACGTCTTGCCATGAGTTCTTCCCTCTTACGGATAAGGAACCATGAGCTGATGCCCAGTACAAACATCGATCCCAGCAGGAAGCCAGAAGATATGGTATGAAGGAATTTCTCTACTGCTACCTGGTTAAAGAGTACTGCCCAGAAGTTAACCATCTCATTCCGTGCTGTTTCAGGATTAAATACCATTCCTGAAGGATTCTGCATCCATGCATTTGCGACCAGGATCCAGAGCGCCGAAAGGTTAGCACCTATCGCTACCAGCCATGTTGACAGAAGATGAAACTTCCTGTTCACCTTATTCCATCCGAAAAACATCACTGCCACGAATGTTGATTCGAGAAAGAAAGCAAGGATTCCTTCAATAGCCAGGGGAGCTCCGAAGATATCACCTACGAACCATGAATAGTTAGACCAGTTAGTCCCAAACTCGAACTCCAGTATTATTCCTGTGGCGACCCCTATTGCGAAGTTTATTCCAAAAAGTGTCATCCAGAAGCGTGTAAGACGCTTCCATTCCTCATCACCGGTCCTCACATAGAAGGTCTCCATTATTGCAATGATAAATGACAGTCCGAGCGTGAGGGGGACAAAAAGCCAGTGGTAGATCGCTGTCAGGGCAAACTGCGCCCTTGACCAGTCCACCAGAGATAAATCAACATTATCAATCATTGTTTACAGGTGCATTAATTAACTGATCCAGAACATATTCACTTCTCTGCTTATCATTATCATAACTCTTATGCAGGATATCGGGGAAAAAGAAGAGCCTGAGAATTGCAAAGATTATAAAGAGCTTTATTAATATGATAAGCCATACTTTCCTGCCCCAGGCTGACATGCTTATGAACCCTTCATAATAGAAGCGATACACTCTCTTAAAAAATTGAAAAAGATCATCCATTTATTCACTAGGTCAGGCTAAAGAAAAATGTGGCAGCAATCTCAGTCATGTTATAATGGTTTGTCACGGGTGGTACCTTTCCTGCCGGTGGCACGGTGATTCATTCCGTCCATATTCTCACCGGAAAGACCTGATGTTATCTTCTGAACAGCCTTAAGGTTATAGAAGAATTCCCTTGCGAAAACTCTCAGAACAGTATAGCCGGGTATCCCCAGTATCATACCCGGGATACCTGCAGCAAATCCTGCTGCCAGAACCACTACAAAAATTTCCAGAGGATGTGCCCGTACACTATTTGAAAATATAACAGGTTGAAAAACAATATTATCAATCATTTGCGTTATGGCAACAACTAAAGCCATATATGTAACAAGAGGTATCACAACAGTTGTAAAATCCTGGTTCATATGGGATGCTATGCCCATTACAACCGAGATAAAAAGACCCAGCCAGGGTCCTACATAAGGGATAACATTTAAAGTACCTACTATAAGTCCCATTACCAGTGCCTGCTGAAAGTCTATTCCTGCAATGGTCATCCCTATGGTAATGATCGTCATAATACACGTACTCTGAATAACAATCCCGATAAAATATCTTGTGAGAAGCCTTTTAATGGAATAGAGAGCTCTTGTGACATTATCAACATATTTATCGGGTACCCACATCAGGATAGATTCAAAAAAGAGTCGCTGATCCTTCAGGAAAAAAAATGTTATAAATGTTATTGCGAATATCGCCACCAGGACATTACCCAGTATCCC
>CAYQBZ010000131.1:0-8514 GCA_964415855.1 uncultured Rikenellaceae bacterium | reverse complement strand
AGGTGTTCATTTTCAACTATATCAAAAAATGTCAATGAAGAAAGTATCCTGCTGTCATTTAATCTGTTACCAGTAACGAGCATGTAATAGCCTGCAGGTAATACCAGTTCATCCCTGAAGTCTGTAATTTTTTTATTGAAATCATATTCAAGAGTATTATACCGGCCATTATCAAACCGTGCAATTGTAAAGTGTATATAGTATTCCGGTACAGGTTTTGTATCCGATGAAATCAGTCTGAGGTATCCTTTTTCGCCGTAAGGGTGATCCTGATCTGCAAAAAATACATCATTCCAATTATTGTTGAAGAAATACTGCGGTGTATTACTGCGGGGTTCCAGCCTGGAAGGTATCCCGAGGCTTCGGCACAATGCCACAAAGAAAATCGCACGCGAATTACTGTCGGATGTTTTCAATTCAGCCACCCCTATCGGTGTGAGCGGTGTGTTATAATAGTTGTCATTCTCGTTTGTTACAATATTCTTATCAATATATTTTATGATCACAGAAGGATCCCGATTAGCGGTTTCAAGCATGTCATCAGGCGTGATTTGCAGGAGAAAGCTTCTCCACGGTCTCAGTATTTCATTGGCAATCCTGGGATTAAGGATATACTCAATACAAAAATCGTCATACTCCTTGCCGGCAAATCGTCCGGGTCTATTATAATATCCAAGGTGATCGGCAAGCGTATTTCTTTTTGTGTCTCTGAGATCCTTATCCGGCAGGTGACCAAGCATAGCCAGAGCCAGTTCCCGTAATGTATCGGGAGTACCTGAAATGAAAGACTGTATTTCCTTATAATTGCCCATACTCCTCTTTACAATACCAATAGTCATTTCAGGATTAACACCCAGCTTCGTTGCATAACTTTTTATCGTGGCTGAGTCCGGCCATGTATCAATATATTCCTGCCGTATTATATTTTCGGCCTCGATCCTTTCCGCATTCTGCCTTGTGAGCCCGGGAGAAGGAAGGGGAAGAGGAGGAGGTGCGGCAGGGACTCTTAGATCCAGATCAACGGTATATTTCTCATTTGCCAGCCTGTCGAGCACCAATGTCACAGTATCGGTTTCGTCAACTGATATTTTTTTGTAGCTGAAATCACTATTCTTATAAGCCCATATCAGCAGATCGCCCAGTCCGGTCTCAAAGCGGCTGAAGCCATTCTCATCGGAGGGAACAACAGCCAGAGGATAAAATTCAGCATAGTTATAAAGCTGATATTCAACATTTGCAGCTATCACGGGGTTTCCGTCCCTGTCGAGGACCTTAACATATATCCATTTTGTAACAGCATATTTTTCAAGGTTATTTACAATTGAATAATTTTTAAATGCATTTATTCTGTTCTCGCCACCAAGAGGAGCTCCGAATGATTTTGTATGCACCAGCATTGCACGCCGTGCGGATTCGGTAAACCAACCCTGGTCAAGCCGGGGTTCGGGCTCACAGGCACCCATATAATACCATTCACCATTATCCCAAATTTCCACCCAGGCATGATTATCGTCGCTGTGTGCCCAGCGCGGTGTATAAACCTGGCGGGCAGGTATCCCGGCTGTTCTAAGAGCAGCCACTGTAAATGTAGATTCTTCACCGCATCTTCCCCGTGCTGAAAGGATCGTGCTCATCGGGGCCGAGGTTCTTATATCTGCCGGCTGATAGCTTACTTTTTCGTGGCACCAGTGATTTATCTCAAGAGCTGCCTCTTTGAGATTTTTACCTTTTATCCTTTCCAAAATTTCGTCGTAATATACAATTCGGAACGAATCAAGGTTTTCATTATTTATCCTGCAGGGAAGTATGTAATGAAGAAAGATATCCTCCGGTATTTTTTTAGCCCATGGAGCTTCCTTTCTTGCTTTCAGAGAATAATCAACATTGGCCAGAAAGAATTCGCCGTCATAATCCGCGAGATCATTCAAAGGCATAAATGCATACAGGTATTTGAGTGCCTCCTGATGATCTTCTGAAAGCCGACGATCGAAGACAGAGAATAATTCCTTATCCCTGTTAATGCAGATCTGTCTCCGCTCATCAAATGCTTTCCCGACAAGCTCAATATATTCCTTATCATAAATCAGGTGATTTTTTGTACAGGCTGACGCTACTGGTATTGCCAGTATAAAGAGAAACTTTAGAAATTTATTCATATTATTTTCCTGTCTAAATATTACCGCAGGAATTTCTTATAATTAGTTCGGGTGAGAGATTTACCTGCCTCTTGAATTTTCCCTGGCCTGAATTTTTAACTTCTGACCAGATCATATTAGCCACTTTTGTTGCCATTCCGGAGAATGGTTTCCTCAGGCATGTGACCGGCGAGAACATAAGGTCGAATCCGACACCTTCCTCCATTGAAACAAGTGCAATATCCTGAGGAACACGGAACTTTTTCTTCCGGAGTAATGTCATTATGGGGTAAACAAGGCTCGCATTCATTATTATCATAACGTCTGCCCTGTACGGAGGACGGAGAAATTTCTCAAACTGGCTGATATCCAGTTCATCGTTTCCCAAAGGTTTATCCAGCTCTATCACAACAGGCCGATTCATGTTTGGCTTTTTAACCAGAGCATCGGTTATATTTTTAATTGCCGTTGTATCATTACGAAACAGGTTGTTATCAGCCACTATTATCACATTCCTGTAACCCATCTTATCAATATGGTTAACAACAAGATGTGCTCCGGCTTCAGTATCGGTACAGATGGTATTAAGGTGAGATGACTTAACATTTTTCTCCAGCAGAATAAACGGATAGCTGGTCGATTTCAGGGAGCGAATGGTATTGTCATCAGCTGCATCGCCAAGGAGGATAAGACCACTATAGAATTTTTTAAAGGTAGTTATAAGTCTGTCATATCTTTGATCATCAGGGTCTTTGGTTACCAGTGAGAAACCTATACCTATACTGTAAAAAGCTTTCTGAAGGTATTGTGTCAGCTGTATAACAAAAGGATCGTTTATTGACGGAACAACCATCCCCATTATCCCGGGTTTCTCTTCGGCCGGTGATGTGTCATTTTTCTCATGGAGAGCATCAAAATATCCCATCTGCCGGGCAAGGCTGAGTACCTTCTCCTGCGTGTCTTTTCTGATTCCCTGCTGATCTGCTTTGTTATTAAGTACCAAAGAGACTAGCGTACTTGAAACACCTAATCTTGCAGCTAAATCTTTGTTTTTGATTTTCTTAACCATTACCCTGTTTAAGTTCGAAGAAATAAATTTAGTGCTTTTTTCTTACAACAATATTTTATTAATATTTTTTAACTTTTTTTAGGAAAAATACTCATTTCTGTCTTTTCGGAGGGTTTATTCCCCTTTGTTTGGCTGCTGCTTCAAGTCGCTGTTGCCATTTTGACTTCTTCACAGGTTTCTTTTTATTCTCCTCCAGTGTTGCCAGAACCATATCAGGATCAATAAATCGTTTAGAAATAAGATTCTGTCCAAATGTGATCATATTTGCCAGGAAATAGTAATAAGTAAGTCCTGCAGAGAAGTTATTCAGTATAAGCATGAACATTATCGGCATAATATACATCATAAGCTTCATCCCTGGATGATCTGAACCTGGTTTTGAACCAGTCATCTTCATGGTCAGAAGTGTAGATCCTGTCATAAGAAGAGTAAACAGACTTACATGGTTGCCGTACATCGGTATGGTGAACGGGAGTGTTAATATAGAGTCGTATGTTGACAGATCCGTTGCCCAAAGGAAATGTTCCTGTCTCAGCTCAATTGAGACAGGGAAGAATCTGAACATGGCAAACAGGATAGGCATCTGCAGAAGCATTGGCAGGCAACCTCCCATAGGATTTACCCCTGCACGCTTATACAGGTCCATCGTAGCCTGTTGCTTTTTCATAGCATCTTCCTTCTTGGGGAATTTCTTGCCGAGCTCATCTACCATTGGTTTCAGAACCTTCATTTTAGCCTGTGACTGAATTGATTTGAAAGTCAGGGGATACAGGACGAGCTTAATAAGAATAGTAAGTATCAGAATAATGAGTCCGTAGCTTGCAATGTAATTGTCGAGCCAGTTAAAGATGGGAATAATAACGAACCTGTTGATCCAGCCAATAATGTTCTTGCCCAGAAAAACGAGACTTTCAAGTTGGTAACCTTCTTTCCTGAGAGTGGTGATATGATTGGGCCCGTAATAGAGCTTCATCCCGATAGAATTTGCAGCGTCCGAGTTGAAGGGAACGTCGACCTGGGATGTATAGTATCTTATATATTTAGGTGATGTTACTGTTCTTGTTGATGTTATTGTCCCGTTCAGAAAGAAATCCTTTGTAAGGATAACAGAGGAAAAGAATTGGTCCTGGAAAGCTATCCAGGTCAGTTTGGTTGTAATATCACGAGTTTCATCTTTAGATGATCTCAGTTTCAGATTTTCCACATCTCCCTGAAAAAACTTATATTTTATCGTGGAATAATTTTCTTCATTCTGTCTGCCTTTTTCCTGCTGAGGTATATACATCTCCCAGTCAAGGGTAAGGCTGCTCTGATTGGCTCCTATTATGCTTTCCATCGATTTGAAGGTTACATCAAAGTCAAGCATATATTCATCCGGAGCCAGGGTGTATTTATATTCAATATATTTATCCTCACCTGCCATTAGCCGCAGTATCACACTCTGCGGCTGAGAAGCAACCATCACTGATCTCTGGTCCGACACAGGTGTAAAATAGAGGTTATTTGTCTGAACCGCTTTATTATCAGTTGTAAAAAAATTAAATCCAAAGACTGTTGAGTCTCCTGAGAACAAAATAAGCGGGAGTGAATCATATGTCCTGTAGTCTTTCAGTCTTGCAGAATAAACTCTTCCTCCTTTTAATGAGATCTTCAGTTCCACCTTGTTATTTTCGAGTGTAATAAATTCGTTCTCCCCAAGAGCTGACTGTGCAAAAACCCCGTACTGACTTATATCCTCAGGGCCTGATTCTGGCTCGGGTTTGCTTACAGTCCCGGCAACAGGCTGTTCTGTTAGTGCTGAATCTTTTCTTGCTGGTTCCGGAACATTACCCAGCTTAAGGTTTATTTCATTTATTCTGGCAAGTGCATCAGGTTGATTTGGTTTAAATTTTAGTGCATTAATATATTCATTACGGGCTTCCTCGAAGTCTCCCCTTGTATAGAGTGTTTCTGCTGTGGCATAAGCTTTCTCATATCCCTTGTTTAACCGGCTGTTGTTATATATGCTAAAACCAATAAATATTACAAAAATCAGTATCAGACCCGTTATTGTATTCCTGTCCATCTATTTTTATATTTTAATTTCATTTAATAACAATGTATACTCAATCCAATTATATCGTTCAGGAGCTCCCAATGGTCAAGGGATTATGCCCTGAATTCTATGTTATGCATGCCTTTACAAAATTAACAAACAGCGGATGAGGTTTTTCAACTGTACTACTATATTCTGGGTGGAACTGGACTCCAACAAACCATTTATGATCAGTAATCTCAATTATCTCTACAAGGTTGGATTCAGGATTAATACCGACGGGGATCATTCCATGATTTTTAAAGTCGTTAAAATATTTATCATTGAATTCATACCTGTGCCTGTGCCGTTCCACAATTTCTGTTTTCCTGTATGCATCATAAGCCTTTGAGGATTTGCTTATTACACATTTATATCCTCCAAGTCTCATTGTTCCTCCTTTATCGATAACACTCTTCTGCTCTTCCATAAGGTCAATGACAGGGTATGGCGTCTTGTGATTTATTTCTGTTGAATGAGCTCCTTCAAGTCCGAGGATATTTCGTGCAAACTCAATAACGGCACATTGCATTCCAAGGCAAATTCCGAGGAATGGAATATTATTCTCCCTTGCATATTTTGCTGTGGATATCTTTCCCTCGATACCTCTCGATCCGAAACCGGGAGCGATTAAAATGCCGTTTAGCCCTCCAAGCTTCGCAGTAATGTTTTTCTCAGTAATAGTTTCCGAATGGATATATTCAACATTTATATCACATTCATTCATGGCACCGCTGTGTATAAATGATTCAGCTATTGACTTATATGCATCCGGCAGTTCCACATATTTCCCCACGAGTCCGACTTTTATTGAATGCCTGGGATTATTCAGCTTAACAAGGAACTCCCTCCACTCTCGCAGGCGGGGCTCACTATCGACAGGGAGAGCCAGTTTACGCAGCACAGTTTTATCGAGACCCTGTTCAAGCATTTTGATGGGGACTTCATATATTGTAGACACATCGACAGACTCGATAACTGCATTTTCCTCAACGTTACAGAACAATGCCACTTTTCTCTTCAGGTCCTCATTCAGGTGCCTGTCTGTTCTTAATACCAGCAGATCTGGCTGTATCCCGGTCTCCAGGAGCTCTTTAACCGAGTGCTGGGTTGGCTTCGTCTTTGATTCACCGGTTGAAGGCAGATACGGAACAAGTGTGAGATGAATGACGAGACAGTTCTGTGCACCCATCTCCCATCTCATCTGGCGAACAGATTCTATATATGGAAGGGACTCTATATCCCCGACTGTTCCTCCAATTTCAGTTATAACAATATCATATTTCTTCCCTGAGCTTACAAGTTTTATCCTGCGTTTTATCTCATCAGTAATATGGGGTATGACCTGAACGGTTTTCCCGAGATAGTCCCCTTTTCGTTCCTTATTAATGACCGACTGGTAAATACGGCCGGTAGTTACATTATTTGCCTGGCTTGTCGGGGTATTAAGGAACCTCTCGTAATGTCCAAGGTCGAGGTCCGTTTCGGCTCCGTCGAGGGTAACATAACACTCCCCGTGCTCATACGGATTAAGGGTGCCCGGGTCAACATTGATATAGGGATCCAGCTTCTGAATTGTGACAGAATATCCCCTTGCCTGCAGAAGCTTGGCAAGAGAGGCAGAAATAATACCTTTTCCCAGTGAGGAAGTTACTCCTCCTGTAACAAAAATATACTTAATATCGGTCAAAGTAAGATAGGTTAAAAATTATCAATCGAATATTAATTTACTAAATATCGAGGCCTGACTGGTCTATCATCCTGACTTTTTCCTCAAGAGTTTTGATCATTTTCTTTGCATTTTCGATCTTTTCCTGCACTTCCTTGATCATTGTATCAGCATTCGGCGATTTGGCAAAGAATCCTATATTATTTTCCCAAAGGACTATATCACTTTCCAGTTGTTTGATCTTTGTGTAGAATTTATCTCTTTCATTTCTCACTTTCCTGGAAGCTTTGGGATTTGCTTTAAGGTTATCAAGCTTTGTTCTGTATTTAAGGATACTCTTATCCTCATCTCCTATCTTAAGCTTGTCGAACTCCCTGTTAAGAGCATTCCTGTACCGGTTTGTTATCTCATCCTTCATATTAAAAGGAACAAATCCGATATCGGTCCATCTCCTCTGAAGGTCCTTGAGATGTTCGAAAGCGGACTGAACATCAGGACCAGGTTCAAATTTCTCCAGTTCCTCTATAATAGCGATTTTTGCTTTTAAATTATCTTCATAGGAGGTATCGAGGTCGGCAAAAAATTCAGCCTTCCTGTTGAAAAAATGGTCACAGGCCTTCCTGAATCTTTTCCAGCATTTTTCCGATTGCTTGCGTGGGACAGGACCTATCTCTTTCCATTCTTTCTGTAACTTTATCAGGGCATCTGAAGTAGCTTTCCAGTCAGTACTCTCCTTGAGTGATTCAGCCTGTATGCACAATTCAGTTTTTAGTTGCAGGTTGTTAAGCTGAATCTCTTTGTTATCAGCATAAAAACCCCTTTTCTTCTCAAAAAACGAGTCGCATGCACTTCTGAATCTCTGGTAAACCTTATTATTTTGTTTTTTGGGTGCGAAGCCAATTGTCCGCCACATTTTCTGCAGAGAGACTACTTTATCCGCTTTCTCATCAAAGTCTTTGAAAGTGTTTATCTCAAGCAGGTTAATCTCCTCTACCTGTTCGCAAAGGGCAATCTTTGCCTCAAGATTTTTTCTTTGTTCGTCTTTTTGCTTTTCAAAATACTCGTGATGTCTTTTGTTTATCTGGGAGGTAGCCTCCTTAAATCTTTCCCATATTTCGTTTTTTGATTCCTGTGGTACGGGTCCGATTTCACGCCACTGGTTATGGAACTCCTGGAGTGACCTGAAAGCCTGGACAGGATTGGGTTCCAGAAGTAGTTCTTCGGCTTTTTCGCATAATAATATCTTTGCTTCGAGATTTTTCTTAAGATCAAGATCCCTTAGTTCCTTGTTTATTTTTATGTAATCGTAAAATATTTCAACAGCATGATGATAGTTTTCCCAGAGATCCTTCAGGGATGACTGGGGGACCACCCCTGTGGAATGCCATTCATTCTGCAGTGAACGAAACTCGTGAAAGGTCTTATTTATTGATTCTTCCCTGTTAACCAGATCCTTTATCTGATCGATGATATCATATTTTCTCTTCAGGTTTTCGTACTTTTCAGCTTCCTGGACCTTGTTAAAGTCCGTTCTTTTTTCCTTATATTTCTCAATATACTTTTTTAC
>CAYQBZ010000130.1:0-8527 GCA_964415855.1 uncultured Rikenellaceae bacterium | reverse complement strand
ACTGGTCCGACTGCTACAGAGGTACATACAGACGTTTTGTGTTACGGAGCTGCAACAGGTGATATTGATATTACAGTATCCGGTGGTACTGCGCCTTATACCTTCAGCTGGACAGGTACGGGTGTTGTCCCGGGTATTGAGGATCAGGCTGGTCTGACAGCAGGAGCATACTCTGTTACTGTAGCAGATATAAATAGCTGCTCATCCGCACCTTTGCCGGTAAATATCACGGAACCTGTTTCAGCTGTGTCAGGCAGTATTACTTCACAAACAGATGTTTCTGTCTTTGGCGGTAATGACGGAAGTGTTACTGTTGACGGATCAGGAGGTACACCATCTTATATGTATAGTCTGGATGGCGGAACTTACCAGGCTTCAGGTACATTTGGGACGCTTACAGCGGGATCATATACGGTTACTGTACAGGATGTAAATCTCTGTACTTTCGATGTCGGTGTGACAATAACTGAACCTACAGAAGCCCTTGGAGGAAGTATTACGGCACAAACCGATGTGGCCTGTTTCGGATCCTCAACCGGGAGTGTTACAATAGAAGGTACGGGAGGAGTAAATCCTTATGAATACAGCCTCAATGGAGGAACATACCAGTCATCAGGTACATTTACCGCACTTGCGGCAGCATCATATACTGTAACTATCAGAGATGCAGCAATGAGTACATTTGATGTAAATGTGACAATAGGGGAGCCTGCTGCAGCCCTGGGAGGATCAATAAGCTCTCAGACCGATATAATTTGCTATGGGACAAACACAGGAAGCGTTACTGCTGACGGATCAGGAGGCACGCCACCCTATAAGTATAGTCTGGATGGGGGAACATACCAGGCTTCAGGCACATTTGGAAACCTGCCAGCAGGTAATCATACCGTAACTGTCCAGGATGCAAATCTCTGCACCTTAGACATCCCTGTCACGATTACTGAACCTGCTGTGGCATTTACCGGCAATATTACATCACAGACAGATGTAACGTGTAACGGATCTGCAGATGGAAGTGTAACTGTGGAAGGATCAGGAGGTACTTTGCCCTACGAGTTCAGTCTGGATGGTGCAACATTCCAGGGATCAGGTACATTTAGCGCCCTGGATGGTTCAGCATATACCGTTACTATTCGCGATGCAAATCTGTGTACGGTAACTGTAGCGGTCACTATATCAGAACCGGATATGCTCTCAATTGCCTCATCAGTAGTCGATGCATCCTGTCCGGGTGTAACTGATGGTTCAATAACTCTGACGATTACGGGTGGTACACAACCTTATTCACCTATCTGGTCGGATGGTACTATAACAGCTGACAGATTGAACATTACAGATGGCACTTACAGTGTTGTTGTAACTGATCTGAATGGTTGTGCTGCTTCTCTTGATGTCGAAGTAGAGGTCAGTGGTTCCGGGAAATGTATTGAAGTGCAGGAGATCATAACACCTAATAATGATGGATTTAACGATACATGGAAGATTAAGAACATTGATCTTTTCCCGAATGCTGAAGTATATGTATTCAGCAGGTGGGGTAAGCAGGTATTCCATACGAAGAACATCCCTGCAAATGAATGGGATGGTACATTTGACGGGAAGCCCTTGCCGACAGATTCATATCATTATATCCTCCATCTGAATGATGGATCTGAACCAAGGTCGGGCGTGATAAGTATAATAAGATAATTATACATGTAACTTATAGAATACTAATAATATATGAGGTACTTAAGAAGGATATTAACCATAATTGTACTCTGTGGAATTTCGGGGGCCATCCTTGCACAACAGGTTCCAATGTACAGTCAGTATATAATGAATGGCTTCCTGATAAACCCGTCAATAGCGGGCCGCGATGGTTATACCAGTGTTAATCTGACCGTGAGAGAGCAATGGGTAGGCATGTCAGGAGCACCGAGTACCTACGCTGCAAGTTTCCAGACCCGTATTCTGAAAAACAGTTACATCTCAAAATCAACCTCGGTCAGGAAAAAACTGATCAAACCCACAAAAGGAGGCAGGGTAGGACTCGGCGGATATATATTTAGTGATAATAACGGGATCATGAGACGAACGGGTGCACAGGCTGCTTATTCGTACCATATAGAAATGGGAAATACAGGTGGAATCCCTAATGACCTGGCTTTCGGACTCGCTATGACTGCATACCAGTTCGCCGTTAATACTGATGGACTGATATATGATCACTCTGATCCTTTCCTGAATAGCTACGACAGATCTGTCTTTATCCCGGATTTTAACTTTGGCACGAGCTTTACTACATCAAAATATTATGTAGGATTTGCCATGACCAATTTATTAAGAGGTTCTTTATTATTTGCCGACACTTCAGGTACCAGGAGAAACGAGCTTGGACATTATTTCCTGACAGGAGGAATTAAGTTCCCTCTTGCAGGGGAATGGACACTTGAGCCATCTGCGCTGATAAAATCGTCGGATATGCTTTTTAAGTCTTTCCAGCTCGATCTAACAGGCAGAGTCTATTATAAGGAATATTATTGGGCAGGCTTATCGTGGAGAACAAATGATGCAATTGTCATGATGCTTGGCTTCCGGTATGACAGGTTTATTTTTGCCTATGCTTTCGATTTTACTTTAACTGATATCAGACGGCAATCATTTGGTACTCATGAGCTTACACTAGCCGTTAGGTTCGGTGAAAGTGCGAGAAGATATCGCTGGTTAAATCAATATTAATTAAAAGTATCACCAAATTCGGAACAAATAAGACAAGCGTAGGAACGAAACATATTTCACTTTTCAGAAGACCTCTTTTCTTATAAAAATTCCTGAATCATATTAAAATGGCCCCGGGATATTTTAGTTTTGGATACAGCTCTGGGGAATAAATAATATAAGTTGTATCCTAACAAATACCGGCATTAATGGCAACAAGGATATTTACAGGAATATGTTATGCCCTCATTCTATTGGTCGTAGAAGCTCCATGCGGATTTTCGCAGGAGGTGAAAACCTCGTCAATCCGGGTGATGTTCTATAATGTCGAGAACCTGTTCGATATTTATGATGATACTGCCAGGGAAGATGAAGAATTCCTTCCGGGCGGTGTGATGCGATGGTCTTTATACCGGTATAACAGGAAAATCAACTCGTTGTATAAGACAATAGTTGCGGCAGGTGAGTGGAGTCCGCCTTCTATTGTTGCCCTGTGTGAAGTTGAGAACAGGAAAGCGCTTGAAGATCTCATTCACCGGACGTACCTGTCCAAATACAGATATGAGATTGTCCATGAAGAATCACCTGATTTCAGAGGAATAGATGTCTGCATGATTTACAGGAATGATATTGCCCATCTTGCAGGATACAAATATTGGGATCCTCCCGGTAATGACAATGGGTACCCGGCTTCAAGGAGCGTTCTTTATACAAAGTTCCAGGTTGGTCAGGATACTTTGCATCTCATTGTAAACCATTGGCCTTCAAAGAGGGGTGGAGCACTTGCTGCCAACGATCTCAGAAAAAGTATTGCTGTAATGGTTAGAAGGAAGATAGATTCAATATTTAGTATTTACGGTAATGAAGCCAGGATCATTGTCACAGGAGATTTTAATTGTACACCTGATGATATTGTCATGAGCCTTTTAACAGCCAGTGATGATCCTGGTTGTGCCCTGGTAAATCTGTCTGCCCGGCCATCATTCAGGGGCGTGGGGACTTACCGTTATTCCGGAGTTTGGGAAATGATTGACCAGGTAATAGTTTCAGACGGATTATTGAGTCGCAAAGGTGGCATTAATACAGATTTTAAGAATCTTACGATTTTCAGTTCTGCGTTCCTCCTTGAGAGAGACAGCAGGTACCCGGGATTAACTCCATATCCGACATATCGTGGATACAAATATCAGGGTGGTTTCAGCGATCATCTGCCTGTAATTATTGATCTTGATCTTCCTTCTCCTTCCCAAGAGGAGTAAGCCCTATTTCCATCCCTTTTTTTAGCATTAGCCTTCTGGCAGCATTGTACTCGTTAGGGATCACACCGTCAAGAATAGCTTCCCTGATTGCATTCTTAATAATTCCCACTTCCTTGCCCGGTTTAATGCCAAACGATCGTATGATCTCACTTCCGTCAATAGGTGGCTGGAAATTTCTAATAGCATCCTTCTCCTCAATCTCTTTCAACTTATTCCTTACAACTCTGAAGTTCTCAAGGTGCCTTGTTTTTTTTGCCTCATTCTTTGAAGTAATATCAGCTTCACATAAAAGCATAAGATCGTCGATATCGTCACCCGCTTCAAATAACAGCCTTCGGATAGCAGAATCTGTTACAAGTTCCTGCGACAATACTATCGGACGAAGATGAAGATCGACCAGTTTACGTACATATTTCATCTTATCATTCAGTGGCAGCTTAAGTTTCCTGAATATGTCCGGGATCATCCTGGAACCGAGATGATCGTGTCCGTGAAATGACCAGCCTGTTTCAGGTGAATATTTTTTTGTCGCAGGTTTGGCAATATCGTGAAGCAAGGCGGCCCATCGGAGCCACAGGTTATCAGAGTTCCTGCTGAGGTTATCCAATACCTTAATGGAATGATGGAAATTATCTTTATGTGCTTTTCCTTCTATTTTTTCCACTCCTTTAAGATCATCCAGTTCAGGTAAAAATATCTTCAGTAATCCGGATTGCTCAAGCAGGATGAGCCCTTTCGAAGGCTGTTCACACATTATTATTTTATTCATCTCAGTAACAATCCTTTCCGTGGATACTATCCTGAGCCTTTCAGAATTTTTTTTGATCGAATTGAAGGTGTGATCTTCTATGTGGAAATTTAGCTGGCTGGCAAACCTTATGGCTCTCATCATTCGCAAGGGATCATCTTCGAATGTTTTATCCGGTTCAAGTGGAGTCCTGATAACTTTATTCCGGAGATCCTCAATACCACCAAACGGATCAAGCAGCTCACCATAATTATTCTCATAAATGCTTATTGCAAGTGCATTTATAGTAAAATCCCTTCTTTTCTGGTCATCATCGAGAGTCCCGTTTTCCACAACTGGTTTCCTGGAATTCCTGTCATATGATTCCTTGCGGGCGCCAACAAATTCAAGATCGTAGTCTTTATACCTGAACATAGCTGTTCCGAAATTCCTGAATACACTTACTTTGATCCCGGGATCTAACTTTTTTGCCGCTTTCCTGGCAATTTCAATACCACTTCCCACAACAAGTATATCTATATCATTCCCGGTATGTTTCCTTTCAAGGAGACAGTCACGCACCCATCCACCGATGACATATGCTTCTACTTTTGCAGATGTAACCACCTCGCTCAGAGTCCTGAAGATATTGTCATTAAGACATATATTCATATATAGATATGACAATTTGTTAATAATTCATGACAAAGTTACAATTTATACTTAATTTTGTTTATATATTAATGAGTGCAGTTTTTGGCACAAAGGTTGACATACGATCAAACAAACTAATAAAAAGGTTGTTTAATTTATAAAACTGATATGATAGAACATTTGACAAAAGAGACGTTTTTGAGTAAAGTATTCAATTACGAAAAGAACAAAGACTGGAAGTTTGAAGGTGAAAAACCATGTATAATTGATTTTTATGCAGACTGGTGCGCACCATGCAAGATTGTAGCTCCTGTGCTTGAGGAGCTGGCTGATGATTTTGAAGGGAAAATCGATGTTTACAAGGTGAATACTGAGGAAGAGCAGGAACTCGCTTCGGCATTTGGTATCAGAAGTATACCTTCATTCCTTTTCGTTCCGTCTGAAGGCCAGCCTCAGATGGCAATGGGAGCTTTACCAAAAGATACATTTGTTAAAGCATTTAAAGATGTGCTTGGCGTAGAAAAATAGTCGATTCGTCAAAAACTGACAATATTTTTCTTAAATTTGTTACTATAAGCGAAACATTTTATATCAGGTAAACGTTTAAACACATAGAAGGTAGAAAGAAAATTGCAGAAGTTTTTTTCATGGGTTTAGGTTTAGGGTAGTAAAGTAGTAAATCAGGGCTTCGGTCCTGATTTATTTTATACCAGGTCCTTGAAGATACTGTTTATTTCATCCTCCGTTGATCTTAATTTTTTCTGACACTGTTTTATTAGTTCAGAAGCACGCTTAACTTCAACCGATAGTTTATCCAGGTCAAGATCTCCATTTTCAATATTCTTAAGGATATCTTCAATTTCTGTCACTGCCTCGCTGAATGAGAATTCTTTTTTAGCCATAGTTATCGTGTTTTACTTCGCAAGGATTCTTATTACAATCCGGATCTGCAAATGTATGTTATTTTTTCCCTTTCTCGCCGGGGACTTCTTTCATTCCATTATTTTTTATTTCCGTAACCCTGCTTGTTACAGAACCATCAATGAATTGGGTATCTATCACATCATCTTGCTTAATATCTTCCTTCTTTTTTATGATCATCCCGTTTAATGATGTAATTGTATAGCCTCTTTTCAGCACATTCTCAGGGCTCAGGATATGAAGATTATTTTCAAGCTCCTGCAGTCTTGAACGGTTACTCTTAAGTGAACTGCCAGAATAGCTTATAAGGTTTTGCATGGTCCTTTCAATTTTTAACTTATTAGCGGATGAGTACGATTTAGCTACCGAAACAAGCCTTGCCTGCTGATTTGCCGGGATAAGACCTGCCTCGAAAAGATAGCCCTTCCCATAGTTCAGCATCTCTATTGTCTTTGAGGCTAGTCTGTTTTTGATATCTGAAATTGTGACCCTGGCAACAGGGACAATCTGGATTTTGTATGATTCGATAATATTCCTGTTCCTTTCAATTATATTCCTGGTAATTTCCTTTATTCCGGTATACATTTCGACGAGTTGATTTTCAGCTTCTGCAACGATATCTATTAAAAAATCAGCAACTGCGGTGGGTGTCTTAAGAGCTTTATGTGCAACCATATCTGTTACGGACATATCTTTATCATGACCGATGCCTGTAATTACCGGTAATGGGAACTGGGTTATGTAATATGCTATGTTATAATTATCAAACCAGCTCAGGTCTGACTGGGATCCGCCACCTCTTATTATTGCAACGATATCAAACCTGTTACTGTTATTGGCGATCTTGTCCAGTGCATTTATTATGCCTCTTTCTGTTTCAGCTCCCTGCATAACAGTCTCAATCAAAAATGTTTTAAATACATAACCGAAACTGTTGTTCATAAGCTGATTGATAAAGTCAGTATATCCTGCAGCGTTTTTTGAAGAGATGACAGCAATTCTCTGAGGCGGCACAGGAAAGTCAAGTTCCCTGTTCATTGTAAATACTCCTTCCTCCTCGAGCCTGCTGATTATCATCTGGCGCTTCATTGCCATCTCTCCGATTGTGAAAGCAGGATCGATGTCCGAGATTATCAGGCTCAGACCGAATATCTCGTGATATTCAATCTTTACTTTAACAAGGATATTAAGTCCGTTTCTCAGTGACTCACCTGTAATATTTTCAAAAAATGACTTTATGAATCTGTAGCGGTTGCTCCATATTATGGCTTTGACACGGGCTTTAATATCTTTATCATCATGTTGTTTCTCAATAAGTTCAAGATAACAATGGCCTGAATAGTTTTCCTTTATCTCCGAAATTTCAGCAATTACCCAATACATATCGGGAAGAGCCATATAAAGAGAATCCTTAATTATCTGTTGTAATTCTGACAGGTAGAGTTTATCGGTCATAATCAGTTTCTTAGCTTTATGATCTTATGGAGGGTGCTGCCGTTATTAGAAATCAGTCTGACGAAGTAGATACCCTGTGGCTGGTTTTGCAGATCAGTTATTATAAGTGTTCTGCCGGAGAAATCGGGAAACTCCTTTCTTGCTAAAATCCTGCCTGATAAGGAGACAATCTCAACAATCAGAAACTCAGGAGGCTGGCGAAAGGTGATTTCAATAATGCCTGATGACGGATTTGGTCCCGCGATGCTCTCCTCAGCAGGGTGTTTAATATAATATTCCTGCAGGCTTATGAGCGAAGTTCTCATATCAGGAATGCCAAAACCGTAAAGCGAATCAGGGAGCGTGAAATGATCCGCACCTGAACGGATAGCATATATGATGTCAGATGCGGTTGCTTCGGAAACAGCCTGCATGAGACAGGCTGCCATCCCACTCAGAACCGGACATGAGAATGATGTCCCGCTTGACCGGCCGGTTGAATTCGGGAATATTTGTACAGGGATACTAACTCCCATAGCAACATTATCAGGCTTTACCCTTCCGTCGGCTGACGGACCTGCCGATGAAAAGTCGGAGATATTATTGAAGCCATCCACGGCCCCTACGGCGAGGACACTGTCACCATCAGCTGGACAGATGATCCTCTTCCATACCTTGTCTCTCTCGTTGCCGGCACTGTTGACAACAAGGATCCCCCTGGATACCGCGATATCAGCAACCCTGGTCACGAAAGATGTATTTCCATCCAGGTCAGAATATTTGTAATTCATTGCGGGATATTCTTGAATACGAAAAGTATAAGGTCGATGAC
>CAYQBZ010000129.1:6468-8528 GCA_964415855.1 uncultured Rikenellaceae bacterium | reverse complement strand
GCCTTTCGCTCCTTTCGCTCCGTCATCGACATATACCCGTACACCTTCATTGTAAACTGCAAAAACTGTCTGGCCGTCTTTGTTCCTTACCTCAAAAAGAGGTTCCTCCAGGTCGATGGTAGTGCCCATCACTCCAAGCTTATTTACGGGTCCTTCAAGGTCCTTTGCTACCATTGAATATGGAACAGCCCAGAGCTGCGAGGAGCCCATCGTTTTCCATCCGCCATAGTAAATTTCAGTTTTAATATATTTTGGTGTTACACTCCAGTCAATATCAGTAAAGTTTTCAAGCCCTGAGATCCTTGTTCCGGTACCGATAACTATGGTAAACAAGCCCTGTTCGTTAGGTGTTACGGAAGAGTGCTCCTCCGCCCAGAAAATATCGCCTCCGCCTGATTCCGACTGGATAGTTATACGCACGGGCAAATTTGTAGTGATAGGTGATGAGCCATCGCGCGCAATGGCCTGGTAATTAAATCCCTGGGGAACCTGGGAAGACAAAAGATAAAAGGAAAAAATAAAAAGTGCGGTTAAGCATAGTTTTGTTTTCATAGCTGGTTGTTTTAAGGTGTTACGGTGCGCGGTACGGCTGCATAAAAGCACAAGCCACCTCTGCCAGGGCTTCGGTGGTCAGAGGACGCAATAATGCAAAGTTAAAAAAGTCTGAAATCATTCAGTTTTGCTGAAATAAGAAGGCATTCTTAACAGCAAGTTATGATAATAGGAAATGCGAGTCAAGTTTTTTTGACAAACGAGGGGAAATGTGGTACTTGTGACGTAAAATAATCGACAGGCGACCATAAAATGGGTTACGGAATATAATTCAGCTACATTATAATCTTAGTCTGATATTAAATTTCAATTTGCAGGAGTACTTTTTACTTCTTGTTTACAGCTTCATCGAGCAGCTTCTCCATCCTCTCCAGCCTTTCTTTAAGAGATTCGATCTGATCCTGCTGTTCTTTTATTGCTTCAATCAGGACCGGTGTCAGTTTCTCATAAGAAACAGATTTATATCCATCAGGTCCGGTCATCACAAGCTCAGGAAGTACCTTCTCAATATCCTGGGCTATAACACCTATCTGGTCCCCATCCGGGAAGTTAAGATCCGGATATTCACTTTGTTTCCAATTGTATTTAATACCATTAATTTTAAGTACATCGTCCAAGGCATTCTCTAAAGGTACTATATTCGTTTTAAATCTGGCATCACTTGTACTCGAGAAGGAAGTAGCATATGCTATTCCATAAGCTCTGAAAGTGCCACCAACTTCAAGGGTATATGCTGAAGGCATCATATTGATACCTACACGATTACCTGAAAAATCACCACCAATCAAAGGAGTAGAGGTATTTGAATTATCGATATACAATGAATTTGACTTAGCGCCTGAATATGATCCGGCCTGATAGCCGATTAACACATTCCCCGTACCTGTATTACCTTCACCCGCTTTATAACCCAGGAACACATTGTTCGATCCGTCGTTTCCCTGTCCGCTACGGTAACCGAGGAATGCATTATTGCTCCCGTTGACATTATTTCCTCCCGACCAGTACCCGATCATTGTATTATAGCTTCCTGTATTATCAGTCCCTGCAAATTGTCCGAAATATGAGTTTTGTTGCCCGGTAACGTTATTCTGTCCTGCAAAGAACCCGACAAATGAATTTCTTGTTCCGGTTGTATTTTTCTCACCGGCATATTCACCGATGAACAGGTTCTGACCAATTGTGTTTGAATACCCTGAATAATTCCCAATACAAATATTCTGACTTGAGGATGTACTTGAATAACCGGCCTGGAAACCAATATATACATTATTTGATCCGTACATACTATTTATTCCGGCTTCATTTCCGATGATAACATTTTTATAACCGGTAGTACTCGCAGTGCCAGCCTGGTCCCCTATAAAAACATTACTGTAACCAGAAGTATTTGCAGTGCCGGCATGGTCCCCAATAAAAACATTGCTATAACCAGTTGTATTCAATTGTCCGCATAAATTTCCTATAAATGCGTTTCTGCTACCTGATGTAGTGGAACTTCCTGCCAG
>CAYQBZ010000129.1:1319-6458 GCA_964415855.1 uncultured Rikenellaceae bacterium | reverse complement strand
CCGAAAAATGAATTGTACAGTCCCGATGTAATCTTAGCACCGCTTTCATGACCAATGAAATAGTTATCCTTTGTTAGGTCAAGGAAATTTCCTGTACTTGCTTTAGCAGTGCCGAATCCCCCGATTGAAAAACCACCTTTAGCTCCTTTCGCAGCATCATTCACATATACCACGGTACTGTCTCTGTAAACTTTGAAATAATCCTGTGATGTTGCCTTCGCTGCATCACCGAAACCTCCTATTGAAAACCCACCTTTCGCCCCTTTGGCCCCGTCATCAACATAGACCCTTACACCTTCGTTGTATACTGCAAAGATTGTCTGGCCATTATTGTTCTTCACCTCGAAGAGTGCCGAATCGAGTGACGCCGTTTTACTATTTACCTTCAGTTTTTCAAGCGCTCCACCCAGTTCACCTGCGACCATCGAATAGGGTACTGCCCATAATGCTGATGAGCCCATGTTTTGCCATCCGCCGTAATTAATTTCCGTTTTAATGTACTTCGGCGATATGCTCCAGTCTATGTCACTGAAATCCGGAAGACCGGCTACCCTGGAACCGGAACCGATGACTATTGAAAACATCCCTGACGCATTAGGTGTCACGGAGGAATGTTCTTCCTGCCAGAAAATTGTACCGCCTCCCGGATCAGACTGAATAGTTATACGTACAGGTAGTGTGGTTGTAACAGGAATATTACCATCCCTTGCAATGGCCTGGTAATTAAATCCATTTGGAACCTGGGAAGACAAAAGATAAAAGGAAAAAGTAAAAAGTACGGTTAAGCATAGTTTTGTTTTCATAGTCGAATATTTTAGGGTGTGACGGTGTGCGGTATGCGGTGTATTGATTAATCTGAAATACAAAATATAATAATTGATGATGATAATCAAGAGTTTTTACTAACAAAAAGGATTAAACTATTTATTAATAAGGGTATTAACTATATTTTCAAGCTCTTCAATTCTCTTTGCCTGTGATTCGATCATCTTCTGCTGCTCCTGGATTGCTTTATGAAGCACAGGTATCAAGCCAGAGGTTGATATTGCATAAGAATCAGCTCTTTCATTATATATTACCATATCAGGAAGAACCTGTTTTGCTTCCTGTGCTATATATCCTGTATGTTTTACCCCAGGATTTTTGATAAAACTATAATCCACTACCTGTAAATCATTCAGCAATTTAAGCGCATCCATTCCACTTTTTGTGATATTCGTTTTTAAACGTGCATCCGATACATTGTATAACTGCACTGTTCCATTATTAATTATTATCGAACCTTCCCATGACCCACTACCGGTATTAAAATCTATCATCCAATTGGTCCCGGATCCGTCATCAGTTCCGGCTGTAACATTTAAACCATAAGCACTTGACAGCATACCACTATTCTTAAAATCGGCAGCATATCCGGATTTATTTACGGAATTAATTATCTGACCATTGACTTTAAGCAAATCTGTTGCAAAATCACCGTATATAAGAGCATTGTTATAGTTATCTACATCTGAATAGTTATTTTCAATAACAAGTTTATCGCTGCCCTGTTCATTCCAGCCCGACCATTTCCCAATGAATACGTTATTGCTTCCAGGGGCTTCATTGCCTGCCGCGATACCGAGATAGGTGTTGAATGACCCTGAACCGCTGTTTCCTCCTGCAAGAACTCCCAATAAAGTATTATACGATCCGGTGTTCTTTTGGCCAGCCTCATATCCTACCAGTGTCTGGCTCGGACCAGATACGCTTTCATTTCCTGCGAGATAACCCAGCATGGTCCCGTAGAAGTTTGTGGTATTTTCACCTGCCTTATAACCAATCAGTGTATTATAGTGACCCGAAACATTCATAGACCCGGCATCGGAACCGATCATAATATTATATGTACCATCCACGTTGCTTCTTCCGGCTTTATTACCGATAGCGATATTATCATAGCCACCAATATTGCTGTACCCGGCTTCAACGCCCATAAATATATTGTTTGAGCCTGAAGCTGATACTCCTGAATACCCGGCCTGGTATCCAAGGTATGTATTCTTTTCACCGGTAGTATTATTATACCCGGCTTTATACCCGATAAATGAATTATATGATCCGCTTATATTCTGGTAACCTGATTCAAATCCCATAAAATTGTTATAGTTACCTACAGTGTTATTCCACCCTGCTTCAGCACCGAGAAAAACATTCTGCCAGCCTTCAGTATTGTAATATCCAGCCCAGTCACCTATCATAACATTCTGGTACCCGGTTGTATTGGCCCATCCTGTAAGATCACCAAGATATATGTTACTCGACGCTGTATTGTTGTAACCTGCCTGCCTGCCCAGGAATATATTATAATAACCGGCTTCATTAAGGTTTCCCGCCTTTGTTCCTACAAAAACGTTTGAGCCGCCTGAACTTGTCGATAAACCACTCTGATAGCCTATGAAGACATTATTTGATCCGTTCACCAGGTTCAGACCGCTTTCATAGCCCAGTGTAGCATTATAAATACCTCCCTGGATCAATTGCCCGCTTTTATGCCCTATAAAATAGTTTTCTGGTGTAAGCATCATGAAATCAGTCACAGTTCCCTTCGCTGAATTAAAACCTCCTATTGAGAAGCCTCCCTTGGCACCTTTTGCTGCTGTCTCATCAACATAAATCCTGGCGCTGTCGGGCGAGATTATCAAAAGATCCTGCGATTCCCCGGCTTTTGCAGTACCAAAGCCCCCTATTGAAAAACCTCCCTTGGCGCCTTTGGCTCCGTCGTCGACATAGACTCTTACTCCCTCGTTGTATACTGCAAAAATCGTCTGGCCATTGTTGTTTTTCACTTCAAAGAGGGCCGAATCGAGTGATGCTGTTTTGCCATTTACCTTCAGCTTTTCAAGCGCTCCTCCAAGTTCGCCTGCAACCATGGAATAGGGTACCGTCCATAATGCCGATGAACCCATATTCTGCCATCCTCCATAGTTGATCTCAGTCTTAATATATTTGGGTGATATTGTCCAGTCAATATCACCGAAATTATCGAGTCCTGCGGTGCGTGTTCCCATTCCGACAACCAATGAAAAAAGACCTGACGCATTAGGGGTCACTGAGGAATGTTCCTCCTGCCAGAAAATTGTTCCGCCTCCCGGATCAGACTGAATAGTTATACGTACAGGAAGTGTTGTTGTGATCGGCGTATCACCCTCCTTCGCAATAGCCTGATAATTAAAACCCTGTGGCACCTGTGAAAATAAAAAGCAGAAGCTGAATGAAAAAAGTAATGCGAAGAGTAGTTTTCTTTTCATAACAATGATGATTTAAATTGTAATAGCCCTATAATGATCCGTATCCAGGAATAACAGCCTTTTAACTCATTAACCGGCAGCTCCGTTGCTTCAACGACTATTATATTTGACCTGAAATTAATTAGTTCCTCAAAGAATTTGAGTGAAAAGATATGATAAAATTAAGAAGAAATCAACATTTTTTGATGAACAGACACTTATCTTTTATTTAACGGGTAATAAATGTGATGTGAAAATAATAACAATTAATGGCTTAGCATTTAGTGGATTAACGTCGTGTATGCCTGATTAACCATAACCGTGTATTATTCAGAATTTCCAATGATATTGTTGTTACCTGCCGGTAACTATATTCAGGAATTTGAATTGCTTCTGCCTGCTCACGAAATAGACACCTGTGAATATCAATAGAGCTGAAACAATCATTATGACAGTAATTGTGTCCTGACCGACCAAGGAAGCAATATAAGCGGCTATAACCGGCTGCATATATATGTAGATACTGACTATTGTCGGACTGAGACGCCTGAGGCCAAATGAGATAAGCAGATAGCCAAGGAAAGTTGAAAACACCACAACAAATCCTATGCCCAGCCAGCCATTGATACTTACAGAATGCCAATCAGTTGCGCTGAATTGATTATATCCTACCGGGATTGTTGTAAACATTCCGAAAAAGAATGTCCATTTCATAACCGTTATGGGATGATACTTCTCAAGCATTCTCTTAATAATTACTGTATAAAAAGCCCAGCTAATTGTATTAACAAGTGTAAAGACATCTCCGAGGAATGTAGTATTTGAGAGACCGGGTGTTCCATTCTGAAATAAGAGGAGCAGTACTCCGGCAAGACCTGTTGCCAGTCCTCCCCCTTTCATAAATGAGATCTTTTCTTTGAGTATCAACGCTGCAAAGACAAATGCAAAGATCGGATTTGTGGACAGTATAAGCGAGGAATTAATCGGAGATGTAAGGTTCAGACCTATAAGAAAGAGTGTCTGGTTTATTACCACACCAAAGAAAGAACACCCGAAAAGAAATAAGAGGTCCTTTCGTTCAACGGGATCTTTCGGGATGAAAAGACTTGCCAGCCAGAATAAAATCACAGTAATGAAACTCCTCACCGATGCCAGAGCCAGAGGTCTTATCTGGCCGGGCATCACCGATTTGGCCACAGTATAGTTTACTCCAAATATTATGTTGGCAGCCAGGAGTGAGAGATGAGCCCATGTTCTGATCCTGATTTTTTGCATACCCGGAATTTGAGTCGCAAATTTAGTAAAACCTTATCAACCTGCAAGACAGAACATGATCCTCATGCAAGCAAAATATTTTCAATTATAAATTAGGTATATTTGAAAAAAACTTAAATGGAAATACTATCTGTAATAAGCGGAGGATCAGGCGGACTGGGACTCGAAATCGCGGATCTCCTGGTAAAATCGGGTAAAAATGTATTAGTGCTTGGTCGCAATACTGATAAATTAGCCAGGGCTGATTTAAGATTAAGCAAATCGGGTAAAAGGGATTCGGTAAGATCAATGAAATGTAATATTGGAAACGAGGCAGAGGTGACAAAGCTTGGTAACTACCTGAGAGAAAGCCAGCTTTCGGTGGAATACCTCTTTAATAACGCAGGAAGAGGCCTGTTTACAAAGGCAGACACTTCCACAGCGGCGATGATAGACGAAGTTTTTGAAGCAAACCTGAAAGGAATGATACTTCTTACCTCTGAAATTCTAAGGCTGACTCCGGATGAAGAAGAGCTTACCATCGTCAATATTATGTCTACATCATCCCTGTTCGGCCGGGCTGACCCTGTCCACCGAACATTACGAACGCGACCGT
>CAYQBZ010000129.1:0-1309 GCA_964415855.1 uncultured Rikenellaceae bacterium | reverse complement strand
CAAAATGGGGAGCAAGAGGTTATACCGAAGCTCTCAGAACAGAATTAAAAGGTAAAAAACGCAATATTATTGCAGTATACCCGGGTGGCATGAGGACAGATTTCTGGGACCTGCCTGGACAAGACAGGGATATAAGCACTTTTATGGATCCTGCTGAGGTGGCAGATAAAATTGTGAATGCAGTTTCAGTAACCGATAAGATGTTTGTAACAGATATTACAATAAACAGGAAGAAGTGAGGCGACAGGCTACAGGTTGCAGTTAAGTTGTCTGTTCCTGGCGCCTGAAATAATAGAACTTAAATATTGGACCACTTAACCTTAAATTATCTTGCCAGTTAACTACAATATACTACCATCTCCGTGCTTTGTTATCGATGAAGAAAGATTCCGAAGAAATCTGTCTATTATCAGGCAGGTTGCTACGGAAGCCGGTGTTGAGATCATCCTCGCCTTCAAGGGTTTTGCAATGTGGGGTGTCTTTCCGATACTCAGGGAATATATTTCCGGTGCAGCAGCCAGTTCAGTCGACGAAGCAAGGCTGTGCTATGAAGAGATAGGTTCTCCGGCCCATACCTATTCACCAGTATATAAGGAGGATGAGTTCCAGTCGATTCTGCAATACAGTTCTCACGTGTCATTTAACTCATTATCACAGTATAAAAAATTTTCGACTATAATCAAAAAATATTCAAAAAACATCTCATCAGGATTAAGGATTAACCCTGAATTTTCAGAGATAGCCCATGGACTTTATAATCCCTGTTCACCTGGCTCCAGGCTTGGAATAACAGCGGAAGAACTGGCAGGTGGTCTGCCGGAGGGTATAGAAGGTCTGCACTTCCATGCGCTGTTTGAATCTGACTCTTTTGCTCTTGAGAAGGTACTGCAGATTGTGGAAAAGAAATTCGGCAGGTTTTTTCAGAGTCTGAAATGGTTAAATTTTGGTGGTGGGCATCTTATTACACGGAAGGGATATGAAATAGCTCATCTGATCAGGATACTTACAAATTTCCGACAGAAGCATGGTCTTCATATTATCCTTGAGCCCGGCAGCGCTTTTGCCTGGGATACCGGAGAACTGGTCTCTACTGTTGAGGATATTGTTGAGAACCGGGGAATAAAAACAGCCATTCTTGATGTTTCTTTCACTGCCCATATGCCCGATTGCCTTGAAATGCCTTATAAACCAGGGATAGCAGGAGCCTCTGATCCTGTTCATGGAAAGCCACGGTACAGGCTGGGTGGAAACTCTTGTCTTTCAGGTGATTTCATGGGTGATTGGACATTTGAGACGGACCTTAAGCCAG
>CAYQBZ010000128.1:0-8531 GCA_964415855.1 uncultured Rikenellaceae bacterium | reverse complement strand
CGAAGTAATGCACAATCCTGTTGGCTTTCAGGACATTCTTTTCACCGATCGCTTTTTGAAGTTCAAAATTATTATAATCCTTACTTATCCCGATATTCTTTTCAATAAGGGACGTTGTAATAACAGGCTTAGCAGGCGGTAATGTAATAAGAAGCTTATCAAGCTCATTTACAATTTTATGCAGATCAGTTCCAAGGTATTCGGTAAGCATTGCACTGGCACTTGGTTCTGCTTTTATCCCTTTGAGCATCAGGTATCTTTCAATCCATCCCGGGATCTGATAATCCCATATCCTCGGTGACTCAAAGTACACGGCATGGTTTACAAGCGATTTATAAAGCTTCGTCCTTTTATCAATTGACTTATACTTATAGCTGAATACCAGTATAGTGGATGACAGTGGCTTTTCAAGGTAAACCGACAGATCGTCAAGTTTTTTTAATGTCTGTGCCTCCCTGACAATTACTACCTGGTGGCTTGCCATCATCGGGAAACGGCGGGCCGTATCAATTATAGCAGGAATATTGGTGTCATCACCATACAGGATTATCTGGTTGAAAGCTTTCTCAGCATCAGTAAGGATGTTGTCTTCAATGTAATTGGTTATAAGATCAATATAATATGGTTCTTCCCCTGCCAGAAAGTACACGGGTTTGAAAATACGGTTCTTAAGATCAGAGATTATCTCTTCATATGTGACCGCCATGATCAGAATTTTAGATGTTTGACAGAAACCCTGTTCTCCTTTATTTCCCTGAGAGATTCAATACCTATCTTCAGGTGGATCTCAACATATTCGCTGGTTACCTTATGATCACTTGTTTCTGTCTTTATCCCTGTTGATATCATAGGCTGATCAGAGACAAGAAGAAGCGCTCCGGTAGGTATCTCATTGGCAAAACCGACGGTAAAAATGGTTGCTGTCTCCATATCAATAGCCATAGCGCGGGTCTTCACAAGGTATTTCTTGAACCTGTCGTCATACTCCCAGACCCTTCTGTTTGTAGTATACACGGTCCCTGTCCAGTATTCCTTTTTAAACCTTGTAATTGTGGCAGATATGGCACTTTGCAATTTGAAAGCAGGCAGAGCAGGCACCTCATTAGGTAAGTAATCATTTGATGTTCCGTCACTTCTGATAGCAGCAATAGGGAGAATAAGATCACCCAGCGTGTTTTTCTTTTTCAGACCGCCACACTTACCCAGGAAAAGCACCGCGTTGGGAGCTACCGCACTAAGGAGATCCATTATCGTAGCTGCATTCGGACTGCCCATACCGAAATTGATAATTGTAATCCCGTCAGCTGTAGCACTTGGCATATTCTTATCTTTCCCTTCAATATTTACATTATTCCACTTTGCAAATAACTCGACATAGTACATATAATTGGTAAGCAGAAAGTATTTTCCGAAACTATCCAGAGACTTTCCCGTGTAGCGGGGAAGCCAGTTATTGACAATCTCCTCCTTGGTTTTCATATTGTTTTTAAGGTATTAATTATCTCAATATATTTGTAAGGGATAAAAATATTAACCACAAAGGTACTCAAAGTGCTACATAAAGGCACCCTGAGGATATTAGAAATCAGCTTAAAGTATAATAATATTCCGGACCTTAAAAATACAAAACTAAGTTGAAACAGTTAAATCTGCCAGACTATTCGTTTAAAATAATCCGTACCGCTGAGGGTGAACTGATCCTCGATCCTTTGAGGAGAAAGTATGTTACCCTTACGCCTGAAGAATGGGTAAGGCAGAATTTCGTCCAGTACCTGATACATGAGGGAAAATATCCTGCCGGCCTTCTTGGCATTGAAGTGACATTCAGACAGAACAAACTTAAAAGGAGAGTCGACATACTTGTACACAACAGATTGGGTGAACCGGTTATGATAGTTGAGTGTAAATCGCCTGATATTAAGATAGATGACACTGTTTTTGACCAGATAGTCAGGTATAACATGGTGTATAAAGTGCCATATATTGTGGTAACCAACGGCATTGTTAATTATGCCTGCCTTATTGACCATATGGAAAAAAGCTATGAGTTTCTGCTTGTGTTACCCCTTTATGAAGATCTTCTTATATGATAAGTGTTACCTGCGCTGTAATAAGGAACGATGAAGATGAGGTACTTATCGTTCAAAGGGGTGAGGCTACAGATCATCCCTTTAAATGGGAATTCCCCGGGGGAAAACCTGACGATGATGAAACGCCGGAGGATTGTATTATTCGGGAAGTAGAGGAAGAATTGTCTCTCGAGATAGTAATATCCGGCAGGCTGCCCGTTGTTGAATATGACTACGGGCATAAACAGATCACTCTTATCCCTTTTGTTTGCGATACACTGGATGAACTGCCTTTCCTGTCGGAACATCTGGCGTTTAAATGGCTTCCCGCAGCAGAATTGCTTTTATCCGATTTATGTGAGGCCGATGTATTAGTGGCCCGGAGTTACATGGAAGGAATAAAAGCGCTGCGAGGAGACATCTCGGGGAAAGCTGGTGATAAACCCGGAACAGACACTGTTGATAAGGACCTTCAATCGATGATAAATAGTATGATGAGCATGCAGGAAGCTGAATGGATTGCATCCTCAGCCATCGAAAATGAAGAGATACTTCAAAAGCTGCTGGAGTATTCCTGGTCCGCAGATAAGAAACTGGCATTCCGGGCATCATGGACACTTTCAAAAGTATGTGATAAATTCCCGGAAATAATCTATCCATATCTCCCAAAGATTATTGAGGTACTTGATAAGCTTGATAATGAAAGCGCACAAAGGTCATTTTTGAGGATCCTTTCACTGACAGACCTCGACCGTGTAAACAGTAACCAACACGGGATACTTGCTGATCTTTGCTTCAGGGCTCTGGAATCGGCTGTGTCGGCTATCGCAGTAAAAGCATATTCAATGGAGATACTTTACAAGCTTTCACTTAAATATCCGGATCTTGCCATGGAATTATCTGCATCAATTAGCATGCTTCAGAGGGACGGATCTGCAGGGATACTAGCCAGGAGCAGGATGATCCTTAAGAAACTGGCAGCAATAAATGAAAACCCTGATTCCGATCAGCCAATGTAGCCTGTAATAAATGATCTGCGCTAATCCGCGCAATCTGCGGGAACATAAACTTATAGTCCCGCTGATCCAGCAGATTTTCACTGAGAGATAGAATATATAAAACAATTCAACTTTTCAACCTTTTAAACTTTTCAACTATTCTTTTGTACTTTTACAGATCATTATGATGAAAAGTAAGATGAGAATTGTGGACACCAGGGGACAACTTTGTCCTGCGCCTTTGATAGCAACAAGGAAAGTTCTCAGAGAGATATCTGAAGGGGAATCTTTCATGGTCCTCACGGATAACCGGACATCATTCAATAACCTCGCAAGATTCCTTAAGGATAATAATACGGAATTCACTACCAGTGAAGATAAGGGCGTCTGGACACTCACGGTCACCCGTTCTTCAGCCGGTCTTTCCGGTGTTAAGGTTGAAGAATACTGTGCCCCTGAGATCGCCCATTTCGAAAAAGGGGATAATGTTATTGTAATAGCATCCGATAAAATGGGAGATGGCGACAATGAGCTCGGGCAGTTGCTCATTATCAACTTCATTAAAGCATTAAAAGATCTTGAAAATTTACCCCGCAAGATAGTATTCTATAACAAAGGAGTTACCCTTGCTGCGAAAAGCTCGCCGGTTATTGAAGATCTCAGGGCACTTGAGAAAATGGGTGTTGAATTGCTGCTCTGTGCCACATGTGTTAATTTTTATTCTCTCGAGGAGGTTATAGGTGCAGGTGTGCTGAGTAATATGTATGTTATTGCTGAGTCGATGTCTATGGCAGGTAGTATAATCAGACCCTGAGTAAAAACAGCAGTATTATGAAAGTTGACTTGCTTCAGATGGTTGAGTATGGTGGTTGTTCATCCAAGATATCGCCAAAGCAGCTCGAGGAGATTCTGGGATACCTTCCTTTACCGCATGATCCTGATATCCTGGTTGATATCGATACGCACGATGACGCAGGAGTATACAGGGTAAATGATGACCTGGCACTGGTGCTTACCACCGATTTTTTCCCGCCTGTCTGCAGCGATCCCTATGAATTCGGTCAGATTGCCGCAGCTAACTCAATCAGCGATGTATATGCAATGGGAGGGGACCCTGTCCTGGCTCTTAATATTATGATGTTTCCATCCGGCAGACTTCCTATGGAGACCTATGCTGAAATAATGAAAGGTGGATTTGACAAGGCAGCTGAAGCAGGTGTAAGGATCATCGGGGGGCATACCATCGACGATTTTCCCCCGAAGTATGGTTTGGCGGTTGTCGGATATATTCATCCTGATAAGATCATTACAAATGCTGGTGCTGAACCTGGTGATGATCTTATCCTTACAAAACCTGTCGGCATTGGTATTATAATGGCAGGTCAGAGGCTTGGAATGGCGAAAGAGGAAGATATTGAAGAGGCCAGACAGCTTATGAAGACCCTGAATAAGGCAGGAGCCGGGGTGATGAGAAAATATGAAATTAAGGGAGCAACCGACATTACCGGATTCGGCCTGGCAGGTCATGCTTTGAAGATGGCAAAAGCAAGCAAAGTGTCAATTAAATTTGATATGAAAAAAGTACCTGTGATCGGTAACACTTACAGCCTTGTTGATGAGGGTTGTATCCCGGGGGCCTCATTCAGGAACCTTGAATCTGCAGAGGCTGATCTTTATTCGGATACCGGCCTCGATTATAACCTGAAGATGATTGCCTTTGATGCACAGACATCAGGTGGTATACTGATGAGCGTTCCCGGAAACCTGACCGGTGATGTTCTTGCCGATCTGAGGCAGGCAGGATTGAGATCTTCTGGAGTTATTGGAAGTGTCTCCGGGAAGAGGGAGAAATTTCTTTACCTGGGGAATTGAGTTCTGATTTTTAATATATTCACTTGTTACAATATTTCCTGTTATGAAAGCTTATGTTAAACATTTTATTGCAGTTTGTCTGCTACTGCTTGTATTTCATTCATCCTCTTTCAGCACAGTAAGGTTACCTCAGCTGATAAGTGATGGTATGGTACTGCAGAGAGACAGAAAGATCAGGATTTGGGGATGGGCCGCAGAAGGTGAAAAGATCGCTGTAAAATTTACAGGGAAGACTTACCGGACAGTTACCGGTCCTGAAGGCAAATGGGCTATTGAACTACCGGCTCAGAAAGCCGGAGGTCCTTATTCAATGGATATTATTGGCAGTAATACCATAAACCTGAAAGATATACTTGTAGGCGATGTTTGGTTTTGTTCAGGGCAATCTAATATGGTGCTCAACATGGAGAGAGTGAAGGAGAGATATCCTGATGAAATAGCGAATGCCAATTACCCTGAGATCAGGAATTTTTTTGTTCCGACTGCATCAGATGTAAGACAGGTTCATGACGACTTACCTCCAGGAAAATGGATAGCTTCAACTCCGGAAGATGTACTGGGCTTTGGTGCATTGACTTTCTTTTTCGCCAAAGATATCTATCAGAATTACCATATACCTGTTGGTATTATAAACTCGAGTGTAGGCGGTACCCCTATCCAGGCATGGATCAGTGAAGATGGTTTTAAGGAATTACCAAAGTATGCACAAAGAGTTGAAATGTTCAGGGACACAGCTTTTATTAACAGGATGACGAGACCTGCTTTAACGGGCAGGGATCAGACAACACGTACATCAAAACCGCCTGTCAGACAGCCTGATAAGGGATTGAGCGGACCAGTGCCCTGGTACGACCCTGCTTATGTTCCGGAAGGATGGCATAAATTCTGGTTACCAGGGTATTGGGACGATCAGGGAGTAAAAGGACTTAACGGGGTTGTATGGTTCAGGAAAGAGATCAATATACCTGTTTCAATGACCGGTAAACCGGCAAAACTGTTTATGGGTCGCATTGTTGATGCCGACCAGGTTTATGTAAACGGTGTGCTTTCAGGTTCAATTACGTATCAGTATCCTCCAAGAAGATACGATCTGCCCTCAGGATTGCTGAAACCAGGAAAGAACATTATTGTTGTCAGAGTGACAAATAATTCAGGTAAAGGGGGTTTTGTCCCTGACAAGCCATATTATCTGACAGCAGATAGTGAAAATATTGACCTCAGGGGTGACTGGCAATATAAAGTCGGCCAGGTTTACAGTCCTGTTTCCTTTGGTTCCGGATCAAGGGCACCGGGCTTGTCGATGCAGAATGAGCCTACAGGACTATATAATACAATGGTAGCTCCTGTAATAAATTATCCGGTGAAAGGGATATTATGGTATCAGGGCGAAACAAATGCCAATAATCCCGGAGAATATGAATCTCTTTTGAGAGCGCTAATCACCGACTGGCGAAACAAATGGAACGAAGATGTGCTACCATTCCTTTATGTTCAGCTGCCAAATTTTATGGAGGTACAGTATCTTCCTTCAGAAAGTAACTGGGCTGAGTTAAGGGATGGACAGCGAAAGGTTCTCTCTGTTCCCAATACGGCAATGGCCGTCACTATTGATGTCGGTGAATGGAATGATATCCATCCTCTTGAGAAAAGAGTGGTGGGAGAAAGACTGGCTCTTGCTGCACGTAATCTGGTCTATGGTGAAGTGAAAACAGTATACTCAGGTCCTCTTGTCAGCTCAGCTTCAGTTGACGGGAAGCGGGTCATTATTTCATTCGACCATATCGGAAGCGGATTAACAGTTAAAGGAGGTGGTGAACTTGATCAGTTTGCCCTGGCAGGAGAAGATAAGAAGTTCGTATGGGCGGAAGCCAGGATAGAAGGCGATAAGGTAATAGTATGGAATGATGATATTGATCCATCCTGGGTAAGATATGCATGGGCTGACAACCCGGAGAGTGCGAACCTGTATAACAAAGAGGGCTTACCTGCATCACCATTTGAACTACATTTAAAATAACCAAGTAACGAATTACGTAATACCAGTATTATGAGAAAGCTACTGTTTTTGTTATTGACGATGTTCCCGATAATTCTGGCAGCCCAGGATCATTCTGCTGTACAGGGCAAATACCCTACTCCTGTTCAGTTCACACGGGAACAGGATCATCAGAATATGATGGATCAGCTTGGTATCAAAGCTCTCCGTCCCGGACCGGCCAGTAATCCAGATGCTCCCAATCATGCAAATTATGATGAAGCGCTGGCAAATCCTTTTCCTGATCTGCCTGATTTACTGACCCTTAAGAACGGGAGGAAAATCACCTCAGCCAAGATATGGTGGAATCAGCGTCGTCCCGAGATAGTGGAGGACATGGAACGGGAAGTATATGGCCGTTTGCCCAAAAATATACCGGAAGTAACCTGGAAGGTGCTTATCTCCGAGAACGAAAGGATAGGTCGGATACCTGTTGTTGCCAAACTCCTTGAAGGGCATGTTGATAATTCATCATACCCTCTTATCGATGTAAATATTCAGATGGTACTTGTTACTCCCGTCAATGCCCTGGGTCCCGTCCCTGTACTAATGATGTTCGGGGCTGCCAGCCTGCCTGCTCCCGCACAGCCTAACCCCGGTGAGCTCGAAAAGATAAATGCTGCCTTCAGGAAACTTCTCTCAGACAGTGATCCTGAGGTCGGGGAGATACTAAGCAAATATCTTGCATATGATCCTATTGTCCGTTCCGGGGCCAGTTCTCCATTCGGATTCCCGGGAGCGCAGTCTGCCAATGCTGATCCGCCATCGACAGAACAGCTGCTTGCAGATGGATGGGGTTACGCCAGGATCAATCCTGCCAGTATCCAGGCTGATAATGGTGCAGGACTGACAAGTGGCATTATAGGGCTGGTTAATAAAGGACAACCCAGGAAACCCGATGACTGGGGTTCGCTGAGAGCATGGGCTTGGGGTGCCGCACGTGGTCTGGATTATCTCAAGACAGATCCGGCTGTTGATGCAAAACATGTTGGTATTGAGGGTGTTTCGAGATACGGCAAAGCTGCTCTCGTGACTATGGCTTTTGAGGAGCGTTTCGCAATGGTATTGGTGGGTTCTTCAGGGAAAGGCGGTGCCACTCTCCACCGGCGTAATTTCGGTGAGGCAGTGGAGAGCCTTACTGCGGCAGGGGAGTATCACTGGATGGCTGGTAATTACCTGAAATACGGTGCTTCTGATGCTAAATCAGGAAAGGGTAATGCCGGTCAGTTGCCGGTAGATTCCCACAGCCTTATCGCTATGTGTGCACCACGTCTAACATTCATTAGTTACGGGATACCGGAAAAAGGCGATGCCAACTGGCTCGATCAGAAAGGCAGTTATATGGCAACCGTGGCAGCCGGAGCTGTCTTTAAGCTTCTGGGTGTAAAAGATATTGGTGTATCAAATGATTATAAGAAGGAGATAATGCCACCTTATAATACTGATATGCTTGATGGTCAGCTTGCCTGGCGTCAGCACGACGGGGGACATACTGACGGCCCCAATATGAAGTACTTTATCCAATGGGCTGATAACAATATTGGAAGATAATTATGG
>CAYQBZ010000127.1:0-8535 GCA_964415855.1 uncultured Rikenellaceae bacterium | reverse complement strand
GATAGCTTTACAGTATAAAATATGGGATCAAAGGTTGTGATACCAGCCTTTGTTTGATCTTATTTATTAGTTTAACCACGGAGTTACGCAGAGTAACACGGATATTGTTTCCGTGAAACTCCGTGAAACTCCGTGGTAATTTATATATATTTACTTAAAAAACTATGAATAAATATATATTGTTTTGTTGTGCCCTAATACTGGCAGGCATATTCTTTACAGGCTGTAAAAATGATGTCAGGTTGTTTGTAGGAGGTTTTAACAAACCGGGTGAACCTGGGTTCTCAGTTTTTGAGTTTAATGAACGAAACGGGGATATGAAGCTGATATCACAGTCGGATGTCGGTCCGAGTCCTTCCTATTTTTATTTTTCGGAGGAGAAACAGCTGCTATATTCCCTTAATGAGGTAATGAGGTTTAACGGCACTTTTGGAGGCGGGCTTACAACCTCAAGATATAATATTGAAAATTCTTCCCTTGAAAAACTTAACGAGGTTCTGATACCCTATGGCGGCCCCTGTTTCATCTCCATGTCTCACGACAAAGGATACTTGTTCATAGCCAATTACCCTAACGGTTCAGTAGCAGTTGTCAGACTTGATGAAAACGGAATTCCGGAAGCAATTACTGACACAATACTCTATAATAAAAGTGCCCCTGACGAATCCCATGCACACATGATCATAAATAATCCTGCAGGGACAAAAGTATATGTTACTGACCTTGGACTTGATAGGATTATGGTCTATGACTTTGATACAAATAAAGGGAAACTGAATCTTGTTGATAACGGGATCACTATTGTACCAAAAGGCTCCGGACCGAGACATTTTACTTTTAATGCAGATGGATCGAAAATGTACCTGATTAATGAACTGGGCTCAAAGATGATGGTATTTGATGTCAGCTCGGACGGAACCCTTAAATTGCTGCAAACATTACCCACTACAAGGGAAGGATATGAAGAAAATAACTACTGCGCTGATATCCATCTGGGTATAAACGGTGAGTTTCTTTATGGATCAAACAGGGGAGAGAATAGTATTGTAATTTTTAAAGTAGGTACCGATGGATTATTGAGCCTGGCAGGACACACATCATGTGGCGGAGACTGGCCCAGGAATTTCGTGATAGATCCCTCTGGCAGGTACCTGCTTGCAGGGAATCAGAAATCTGACGAGATATCTGTTTTCAGAATAGATAAATCTACCGGACTGCCAATGGAACCTCCAAAAATATTCCAGTCTGTGGGTCCGGCCTGCCTTAAGTTTTATTACTCTGAACCGGAACACAGGGAATAATGGTTTGTTATTTGGATTATTCTCCGTAATATTATTATGAAAATAAGGTTATGGACAGGAATGCTTTTCTGAAGGTATTGAGGGAACAACCGGAAACATTATGGGATATTATTGTTATCGGAGGTGGCGCCACCGGGCTTGGTATAGCTCTTGATGCTGCATCGAGGGGATATAAAACACTATTACTTGAGCAGTCGGATTTTGCCAAAGGCACCTCTTCACGTAGTACAAAGCTGGTGCACGGAGGAGTTCGTTATATGGCACAGGGCGATCTGTTACTGGTGATGGAAGCTCTGCATGAAAGGGGACTGATGCTTAAAAATGCTCCTCATCTTACCTTTAATCAGGAATTTGTTATTCCTGTGTACACACTATGGGATGTCATCCTGTACACTGTTGGTTTGAAATTCTATGACCTGCTGGCAGGACGATTAAGCATGGGGAAATCGTATTTTATCAACCGCGAAAAGACGCTTTCAAGGCTGCCATTACTGAAAAGTGATGGCTTAAAAGGTGGAGTGGTTTATCACGATGGTCAGTTTGATGATTCCCGTATGGCATTTGCCCTTGCCAAGTCGTGTGCTGATCATGGGGGCCTGGTTTTAAACTATTTCAGGGTAACTAAACTGCTTAAGAACCATTATGGGAGGATTAACGGTGTAAGGGCAATGGAAATGATTAAGGGAGAATCAGTTGATATCAGGGCAAACCTTGTGATTAATGCCACAGGAGTCTTTGCCGACAATATTGCAAAGATGGATGATAATGATTCACCATCTACTCTAAGACCAAGCCAGGGAGTGCATATAGTTCTCGACAGATCATACCTGCAGAGTAAGTCCGCTATAATGATCCCCAAAACTGACGATGGAAGGGTGTTGTTTGCCATTCCCTGGTATAACGAAGTTGTTGTTGGTACTACTGACACTCCCCTGGATGATATCAGTCTTGAGCCGGTTGCTCTTGAAGAAGAGATAAATTTTATCCTGAGGACCGCTGAAAAATATCTTGTGAAGGCTCCCCGGCGTGAAGATGTCCTTTCCGTTTTTGCAGGATTGCGTCCACTGGCTGCTGATCCCGGTAATCAAGGATCAACCAGGGAAGTATCACGACGGCATAAAATTACACTGTCCCCATCCGGATTGCTCACGATTGTAGGAGGTAAATGGACAACCTACCGCAGGATGGCAGAAGAGACTATCGCCAGAGCCATAAAAGAAGGGATTATCGGGAAGCGGACATGCCTCACCAAAAACCTTGCCCTTTCGGAGGTCCACGGGGGTGATCGTGCAGGCAGACTTCATATTTATGGAGAAGGAGCATATGAAATTGAAAAAATGATAACTGAAGAACCTTCTTCCGGATTACCTTTGGATCCCGGATTCCCTTACACAAAGGCTGAGATAACCTGGATATGCAGGAATGAAATGCCATTAACAGTTGAAGATATCCTTGCAAGACGGACGAGAGCTTTGCTTCTCAATGCCCGTGCCAGCTCAGGCCTGGCTGCTAAGGTTGCAGCAATAATGGCAGAAGAGAACGGATATGGGGATAGTTGGCAGGAGGAGCAGCTACATGCATATAATCAATTAGTTAAGAATTATATTTAGTCAGACATGAAGAAATTTATCCTAGCACTCGACCAGGGGACTACCAGCTCCCGGGCGATTTTATTTGACAGGAACGGACTGCCTGTGGCAACTGCACAAAGGGAATTTACCCAGTATTATCCTAGTCCGGGATGGGTTGAACACGACCCGTACGAAATATGGTCCACACAGTCACAGGTTGCCAGGGAAGTCTTATCCAAAGCCGGTCTTAACAGCGAAAATGTTTCTGCAATTGGAATAACTAATCAAAGGGAGACTACGGTTGTGTGGAACAGGAAAACAGGGAAACCTGTTCATAATGCCATTGTATGGCAGGACAGGCGTACATCCGGCTATTGTGACCAGTTGAAGGGTGAAGGCCGGAGTCAGATCATACGGGGAAAAACAGGACTTATTATTGATGCATATTTCTCGGCAACCAAGATAAGGTGGATACTCGACAATGTTAAGGACGCGAGGAAGCTGGCTGAAAATGGAGACCTGGCATTTGGAACAGTTGATTCATGGCTGATATGGAACCTTACCGGAGGAAAACTGCATATAACCGATGTAACAAACGCTTCAAGAACAATGTTGTTTAATATCAATACGCTGGAATGGGATGATGAATTGCTGAAGATCTTCAATATTCCTTCCAGTATGCTACCCGTAGTAAAGTCATCAAGCGAAATATATGGTAGCACATCGGCCCCATTTGAAAAAGGAATTCCCATAGCGGGGATAGCGGGCGACCAGCAGGCTGCTCTCTTCGGACAGATGTGTGTTGACCCGGGTATGGTAAAGAACACCTATGGTACAGGTTGCTTTATGGTGATGAATATTGGCAGCAAGCCTGTTGAATCAAAAAGCAGGCTTTTAACTACAATAGCCTGGAAGAGAGGGAATGAGACACAATATGCCCTTGAAGGAAGTATCTTTATTGCCGGAGCAGTAGTCCAATGGTTAAGGGACAGCCTGGGAATTATAAAACAATCGTCCGATGTGGAGAAACTGTCTGCCAGTGTGAAAGACAGTGAGGGAGTGTACTTTGTGCCGGCATTTGCAGGTCTTGGCGCACCACACTGGAACCAGCATGCACGTGGGACACTTGTTGGCATAACAAGGGGATCAACATCAGCACATATTGCCCGCGCAGCACTGGATAGTATTGCTTTCCAGACACTCGAAGTGCTTCTGGCAATGCAGAATGATTCAGGCATCGACATCCGCGAGCTGCGTGTTGATGGCGGTGCTACTGTGAATGATAGGCTGATGCAGTTCCAGTCGGACCTCCTGCAGGCTGATGTTGTCCGTCCGAAAATTACCGAAACAACAGCCCTGGGAGCTGCTTATCTTGCAGGACTGTCTGTTGACTACTGGAGCGATATAAAGGAGATAAGGAAACAATGGCAGGTGGACAGGACCTTTTCGCCTATGCTGACTCCCGGGGAGACACGGTCCCTTGTCCGGGGATGGCATCGTGCCGTGAAGGCTGCCACGGTATGGGCGGAGGATAATCAATAAGAGCCTAAAGTTGTTAGAGTCTGGAGTATTTAAAGTTTTTAAGAATGAAATTCAAAGCAACTTATTTAACTCCAGGTACTTCAGACATTTTAAGTACTTAAGGCACTCACTATGGAGGATTATTCTGACTAATAACTAATAAATCATTAAGATGAATGCATTTTTTGCGGAATTTTTCGGGACAGCTATGATCCTGGTTTTCGGAAGCGGAGTCGTTTCAAATGTATTATTGAATAAGACGAAAGGAAATAACAGCGGGTGGATCGTTATCTGCTTTGGCTGGGCAATCGGTGTTTTCACAGGTGTCCTGGTTGCAGCACCGATAAGCGGAGCTCATCTTAATCCTGCAGTAACTCTTGCCCTGGTGCTGGCTCATAAGTTCTCAGCCTCACTTATGCCCTTGTATATAAGTGCACAGGTGCTCGGTGCCATGTTTGGATCAGGACTTGCATGGCTGGCTTACAAAAAGCATTTCGATGCAACTGATGATGCTGATGCAAAACTTGCTGTATTCTCTACGGGACCTAATATCAGGAGCTACTGGTATAATGTTCTTACAGAAGTAGTCGGGACCTACGTACTGGCTCTGGCGGTGCTTTATATGGCAGCGCCTGACGTTGGCCTTGGCGCTCTTAATGCCCTTCCGGTGGCCCTTGTTGTGCTTGGGATAGGCCTTTCACTGGGAGGCCCGACAGGTTATGCAATAAATCCTGCCCGTGACCTTGGTCCCCGGATAATGCATTTCTTCCTTCCCATTAAAAACAAACGTGACAGTGACTGGAAATACTCGTGGGTACCAATATTGGGACCAATGGCAGGTGCAGCTCTGGCAGCCGGGATGTACACGTTATTTGGTGGAGTGTAAGTCTGGTCTATAAATCAAGTAGTTATGAGAGAGAATATAAGATTGTTTTTCAAAAAGCTTAAGAGATTTATTGGAAGTACTAAATTAAGCAGGATCACATTTATTATCCTGGGTATATCGTCAACAGTGTGGTTTCTGATAAGGATTATTCCAAAACCTCAGAGGGCTGCTTATCCCTGTATGAGGGCTGCTGCACCTGTTATGTCTGCATTTATTATATACCTGCTTACACTCAGCGGATCCGTGCTGGCTCTCCGTAATGCTAAAAAGTTATTCATAAGATCCAGGTATATCCTTGCAGCTGTATTCTTTTGCATTGCCACAATAAGCTCTCTGGTCTTCTTATCTGTCAGGAGCAAGGAAGCTTATGCAGGTACAGCAGATGCAATTAGTGTGATGCCTAATTCTCCAATAGGAGTTGGACATGGCATATTACCCGGTCGTGTTGCCTGGATTTTTGATCCGGAAGTTGCTAAATGGGACGGTTCAGACAAATACTGGTGGGACGAAAATAGCACATCTCAGGAAGAGGCTGATAAAATGCTGACGAGTGTGCTCACCGTTCTGACCGGGAAAAAGAGTGAGTCAAAGGCATGGGATGCACTTTTTAAAAATTTCAATCAAACAAGAGATCGGGGTAAAATTGGATACAGGGAGTCAGAAAAAATTGCTGTTAAGATCAATCAGAATAATACTACCAGTCATGGTGATACGACAGGACTAAATGCATCTCCCCAGTTAGTATATGCCCTGATCCGAAGCTTAACCATGGAAGCCGGAGTTCCGCAAAATAAAATTACAATATTCGATGCAAGCCGTTTTATCGGCGATAATATTTTCAATAAATGTCATAAAGATTTTCCGGATGTTTTATTTGTTGATAATGAAGGCGGCGACGGTAGGATTAAGTCGACTTACGTTGAAATGGCGATTCCATACTCTGTTGATAACGGCAAGCTTGCCACAGGGCTGGCTACATGCGTTGTTGAAGCTGACTACCTGATAAATATGGCCCTGATGAAAGGACATGGTGGTCAGGGTGTCACACTTTGCGGAAAAAATTTGTACGGCGCAACAAGTATTGACAGGAACTGGAGAAAAAATGCCCATAATAATTTTAATCAGGACAGGCAGGGGAAAGATAAGTATATGACTTTTACTGACTTCCTCGGGCATAAAGATCTTGGTGGCAAAACGCTCTTATTCATGATCGACGCCTTTTATGCTGCCCGGTCCCAGGATGGACCACCACAGCTGAAAGATAAATGGAAACTTGCCCCATTTAATAATCATTGGAGTTCGAGTCTTTTTGCATCACAGGACGGAGTGGCGTTAGATGCAGTTGGGATTGACTTCCTGAGGTCAGAATGGCCGGATCTGCCTGATATAGCATATTCTGAAAAATATCTGGTAGAAGCAGCACTCGCTGATAATCCACCATCAAAGACAGTTTATGATCCGGAACGCGACGGCACTACTTTAAAGAGTCTCGGAATAATGGAACATTGGAACAATGCGGAGGAGAGAAAATATAGCCGTAACCTTGCCAGAAATTATGGAATTGAGCTGGTTTTTGTGCCAATAAATTCAAAATAGACGAAACAACAGGGCTCATTTACTTTTTAATGAGTACAATCCTGCTCAACTTTGATTATTGGTTTAATATCATAACCGTTATCAACGGCCTTTTGCAGTAACATTTTGTAAGTTTTATCGTCCATTGTTTTTTCCCTGGCGAGTATCCAGAGATATTTCAGATCAGGATCACCGACTAATGCATATCTGTAGTCTTTATCCAGTTCCATTATCCAGTAGTCGCCTGAAAAAGGCCAGAAGAACTGGACTTTTAATTTTGCAGTGCTGTTCTTGTCAGGGATCCATGCAACACCCTGTACACTTTTTATCTTATCCTGATTGGAGATAAAATTGCCTTTGTTAATAACTGTTATTTTGCCGTCAGCACGAAGATGGTATTCTGCAGAGGCACATTTCAGTTTCCTTTCAAAAAAATTAGGCAGACGTGCTATTTCATACCATGTACCCTGGTACCTCTTCAGATCGACAGATGACACCACTGAAGGAATTTCCTGAGAGAAACCTGCAGGCATCAACAGGATTGTCATAAAGGATAAAATGGTTTTCTTCATTGCCTGACAATTTTAAAGGATTATAGAAAAATGCCGATCAGCAATTTAATTATTTTAAGCGGCTATAAGTAATGAGCGATATCATTTATATTGTTTGTTCTTATTTTTTCGCAGTAAAATGAAGATGAGACAAAATAGTTTTGTAAATAGCGTAGTGTTTTGAAGATAAAATAATCCCGGATAGACAGATCCGGGAATGAAATCAGGAAACATGTCAGAATCAGAACCGAAGAAAACAAATTTCCGCTGGGTAATAGTAAGTCTTCTTTTCCTTGTGACTGCAATAAATTATGCGGACCGTACAGTGCTTTCCATTGCAGGGCCTGCCCTGGCTAAAAGCCTGGATCTGAATTCTGTGTCGATGGGATATATTTTCTCGGCATTCGGGTGGTCCTATGTGCTTTCTCAGCTTCCTGCAGGGTGGCTCCTCGACCGTTACGGTTCAAGAAAGATATATGCAATCAGTTTGTTTACATGGTCTTTCTTTACGTTTATGACAGGATTTACAGGACTATTTATAGGTTTCTCGGCCGTTGTGGTACTCTTCACCCTGAGGTTCCTCCTGGGTATTGCCGAAAGCCCGGCATTCCCCGCTAACAGCAGGATATCTGTTGCCTGGTTTCCTACGAGGGAGACAGGTACGGCTGCGGCTATTTTCAATTCTGCACAATATTTTGCCACTGTACTGTTCGCACCATTATTAGGATATATCGTCCAGACATACGGGTGGAAGTATTCTTTTATATTTATGGGGACAACAGGTTTTGCTTTTCTGCTTATCTGGCTGAAATTTGTACATGCTCCGAAAAGATCGCGTTACATCAATAAAGCCGAACTTGACTATATAACAGAGGGTGGTGCCCTTGTGGAAATGGACCAGGGGGGAAAGAGCGGCACAAAAAAGGATCCTTCATGGCGATTTCTCGGCCAGTTGCTGAAAAGCCGAATGCTGATAGGTGTATATATTGCCCAGTATTGTATAAATGCGATCACATTTTTCTTTATTACATGGTTCCCGGTTTACCTTGTCCAGGCGAGAGGGATGACGATTCTTAAAGCTGGTATAATCGCCGTGCTGCCGGCTATTTTCGGTTTTGTAGGGGGGAACC